>CALXDE010000017.1 GCA_944386965.1 uncultured Oscillospiraceae bacterium | reverse complement strand
TTGAGGAGCACTGCCACAAGCCACTGCGGGATGTGAAGGTGGTCTTCCCCGGGGACGTGCGCAACAACATGTGCTACGCCTGGATGTACGGCTGCGCCAAGATGGGCATGCACTTCGTGGGCCTGGGACCAAAGGAGCTGGTGGACGGCGGGGCCCGGGACGTGAGGGTCCGGGTGCGCGGGGTGGCCCAGGACACCGGGGCCACCATCGAGATCACCGACGATATGAACACATTGACCGGCGCCGATGTGATCTACGGCGATATCTGGGCCTCCATGGGGGAGGAGGACCTGATGGCGGAGCGGGCCCGGCTCCTGACGCCCTACCGGGTGACGGACGCCATATTGGAGCGCACGGGGAACCCGGATGTGCTGTATATGCACTGCCTGCCCTCCTTCCATGACTTTGAAACCAAGCTGGCCAGGGAGTGGAAGGACAGGGGCGTGGACATCCGGGAGGTCACGGACGAGGTGTTCCGGGGCAAGCACAGCGTGGTGTTTGACGAGGCCGAGAACCGGATGCACAGCATCAAGGCGGTATTAGTGGCTACGATGGGATAAAGCAAAGGGGCGGAACTTCGGTTCCGCCCCTCTTGTGTCAGGACGCCGTTTCCGCCTGCCACCCCTCCTGACGGACGGTGGAGAGGATTTCCCCGTCCGCGCTGAAAAATTCCAGGGTGTAGGGGTACTGGCTGAGGCCCAGGGAATCGGGCCGCTCATAGGTCAGCCACCGAAAGGCGGTGGCCTCGTCCAGATCATGGGTCTGGTTGTGGAAGCGCATTTCCAGCTGGAAGAAGAACACCTGCCCCTGGCGCTGGCCATCCACGGTGTAGTCCTCCGCCCAGTCGTTGATGCTGAACGTGATGGTGAGGCGGGCGGCCTCCGCCCCCGCCGGCGGGTCCGGCACCAGGAGGGTGGGGCCCAGGTAGCTGTTGGCCCGGTCCTGGTAGCGGGTCTGGGCGGGCAGGGGCACCAGGGTGCCCTCCGCCTGCCGGGGCCAGAAGAGCACATAGCCGTTGGGGTGCCAGACGTGGACGTACCGGGAGGCCAGACCCACCAGCAGATCCTCGTCGCCCCTTGTGCGGCCCTCATACTGCCAGATGATCTCCGACCGCTCCGCCAGAGCCTGCCGCTCATCCCGGCGAAACTCCATCTCCAGGGTGGACAGGGGGAAGTCCTTGATACACCAGATCACCAGTCCCGCCAGGGCGGCAAAGAACAGGTTCCGGGCCGCGCGGCGAAGGTATTTCTCATTCATGGTCCCACCACCCCCTCGGCAAAGTTCACCCGCAGGCTCTCCTCCCCGTAGCCCACGGGGATATCCACCCAGTCGGGCATCTCTCCGTTTGCAATGTCCAGCTCGATCTCGAACCAGACGGAGAGGGCACCGTCGCGGTAAGTATTACAAAAGTAGTGGCGGTGTGTCTCCTCGCTGAAAAGCCCCGGCTCCCACCGGCCATAGCGGGTGCTGTCGCTGTCCACGGCCTCGTGGGACAAAACCATGTACTGAGCAGCGCTGATGGGCTCCCAGAAGCGCCAGGTGCTGGCCTGGAGGCAGACGGTCAGCTGGTACTGGAGGGGGGTGTAGTCCTCCGGACCCTCATAGGTGATCTCCTGGAGATAGGCCAGGGGCACGGTGAACCGGTAGCCCCCCAGGTCCACGCCGCCCTCCATGTCCCAGTGCTCCAGCAGCCGGCGCGTCCAGGCACCATTGCTTTCCACCGCCTCCGGCAGGTGAGGCAGTTCGATCTCTGTCGGTGGGGATGTCAGGTTGGTATAGACAAAGCCGAATCCCACAAAGAGCCCCCAGGCCAAAAAGATCCCCAGCGCCCACTGACTCAGCCGCCACAGCCACCCCAGATAGGGCCGGTGGAGCCGGGCCAGGTCGTCGGCAATGGCTGCCGGGTCCCCCATGTCCTCTACCGCCTGCATCTCCGCGTCATAGGGGGAGAGGCCCTGGGCCGCGTACTTCTCCTGGAGGTCCTGAATGTGCCCTGTCAGCTCCCGCCCCACCGCCGCCCGGTCGGGCTTGAAGCGGATCTTCCGGGTGGCCTCCTCCACCCAGACCTGGGCATAGACCCTCATGTTCCCGCCAGCACCGCCGTCACGGCGCCGGCGTAGGTATGCCAGGCGGACGCCTTCTCCTCCAGAACCCGGAGCCCCTCCCTGGTGATGCGGTAGTAGCGCCGGGTGCGGCCGTTGGGGGCCGGGGCCTCCCGGCCCTGGAGGAGCTTCTCCTTTTCCATGGCGTGGAGCAGGGGATAGAGGGTCCCCTCCTTGAGCTGGAACACGTTCTGGGAGCGGCGGGCGAGCTCCTCAATGATGCGGTAGCCGTAGAGCTCCTGGTCCTTCAAAACGGCCAGCACCAGCATGGCGGTGCTGCCGGGCTGGACGCCGGTGTCGCCTCTTGCCATCGCCATCCCTCCTTGTACATAGATTATCTAGGCACATTATACTAAGATAATCTAAGTATGTCAAGGACCTTGCAGAAATTTCCCGCATAGCCGCCCGGTCCCCGGAGACACTAAGGCGGACGAACAGGAGGGAGCTTGATGAAAAAATTCCGCATGCCCACGGCCTATACGATTCTCTTTGCCCTGCTGCTCCTGGTGGCGGCGGCCACCTGGGTGATCCCGGCGGGGTCCTATGACCACACGGACCAGGGGACCCCGGTTGCCGGGACCTACCACGCCGTGGAGGCAAATCCCCGGGGACCCGGCGACGTGGTGCTGGCGGCCTTCGAGGGGTTCTACGGCGCGGTGGATGTGGCGGTGTTCATCCTGATGGTGGGAGGCTTTTTGGGGGTGATGATGAAGACCGGGGCCATCGGCGCCGGGGTGTCCCGGATCATCCAGCGGCTCCAGGGCCGGGAAAAGTGGATGATCCCCATTCTGATGCTGGCCTTCAGCCTGGGGGGCACCTCCTTTGGCATGTGGGAGGAGACGATGGCCTTTTACCCCCTGCTGATCCCGGTCTTTCTGGCCGCCGGATACGACGCGGTGACCGGCATGGCGGTGGTGCTGCTGGGCAGCGGCGCTGGGGTGCTGGGCAGCACCGTGAACCCCTTTGCCACGGGGATTGCCTCGGGCTTTGCGGGGGTGTCCCTGGGGGACGGACTGGCGCTGCGGGTGGCGCTGTATGTGGTGTTTACGGGAATTTCCATCTGGTATGTCATGGCCTACGCGGCCCGGGTCAAGGCAGACCCCGCCCGGTCCGTGGTGGCGGGGGTGGAGATTCGGCCCTCCCACCGCGTCCCGGCGGAGGTGCCGGCCCTGACCGGGAGGCGGAAGGCCGCTCTGGCCCTCTTCGCCCTGGTGTTCCTGGTGATGGTCTACGCCGTCATCCCCTTTGACGAGATGGGCCTTCCCCTGCCCGCCCTGGGCTGGTGGTTTCCGGAGCTCTCGGGTCTGTTTCTGGTGGGCGGCATCGTCATCGGCCTGGTCTGCGGCCTGGGGGAGGAGGAAACCGCCGACGCCTTTGTCGCCGGGGCCTCGGAGCTGCTGGGGGTGGCCTTTATCATCGGCATCAGCCGCGGGGTCACGGTGCTGATGAACGATGCCAGTGTCACCGATACGGTGCTCCACTGGGGAGAGCGGGCCCTGGAGGGGGCCGGGTCCTGGCTGTTCATCCTCCTGGTGTACCTGATCTACCTGCCCCTGTCGGTGCTGATCCCGTCGTCCTCCGGGCTTGCCACCCTGTCCATTCCCATTCTGGCCCCGCTGGGGCGCTTTGCGGGCGTGCCCGAGAGCCTGATTGTCACGGCCTTCCAGAGCGCGTCGGCCCTGGTGAACCTCATCACCCCCACGGCGGCGGTGCTGATGGGCGCCCTGGCCTTCGGCCGGGTGTCCTACGACCGGTGGTGGCGCTTTGTATGGAAACTCCTCCTAATTTTTCTGGTGCTGACGGCGGTATTTTTGGCGCTTTCCGCCGTTTTGTGAGAGAAAAATGTGTGTTATACTCAAAACAACAGAGAGAAACAGCAAAGGAGTATGGATTCCATGCGGGTCATCGACGCACACACGCACATCTTTCCCGACAAGATCGCCGACAAGGCCACCATCGCCACCGCCGACTACTTTGATCTGCCCGAGCCCCCCAACCACCACGGCAAGGTCCAGGAGCTGCTGGACTGTCTGGCGGGGGCGGGCATCGAGTATGCCATGGTGTTCTCCGCCGCCACCACCGAGCACCAGGTGGAGCACATCAACCGCTATATCTGGGAGGAAACCCAGGCTCACCCCCAGTTCCTCCCCTGCGGCACCATCCACGCCGCCTACGCCGCGGACCACGATTTCAAGGCAGAGCTGGCCTGGATGCGCCAGCACGGCCTCCATGGCGTGAAGATCCACCCGGAGTTCCAGCACTTCAACCTGGACGATGCGCGCCTCTTTCCGGTGTTCGAGGAGATGGAGCGGACGGATATGTTCCTGATTTCCCACACCGGCGACCCCCGGGTGGAGGTGTCCGGCCCGGAGCGGATGGCCCGGGTGGCGGAAACCTTCCCCAAGCTGCGGTGCGTCGCCACCCACCTGGGCAGCTGGGGGGATTGGAGCGTGGAGCGGGTCCGCCCTCTGGCAAAACTTCCCAACGTCTATGTGGACATCAGCAGCAGCTTCTCCTATGTGGAGGACAAGGCGCCCCTCATGGAGATTATGGGCCTCTATGACCCCAAGCACATCTTTTTCGGCTCCGACTACCCCATCTGGTGCCCGAAGAAGGAGCTGGACAAGACCCTGGCCCTGGGCTTTGCGCCGGACCTGCTGGAGGACATTTTGTTCAACAACTTCGCCCGGTTCTATCACTACCGCGCGCTGTAACAACACCCCGCCGTCCCTTTTGGGACGGCGGGGCGTTCTTTTGTAACGGGCCTGTTATAATTTGTAACTTGACTTCTTGTTATACAGCTGTATAATGAGGATAGAAAATTGTTATACGACCGTATAATAAGGAGGCGGCAGCTATGAAGAGATCCCGTACATTCCTGGCCCTGGCGCTGATGGTTCCGTTGATCCTGGCGGCCTGCGGTCCGGTGAATACACAGGAGCCGGAGGCGGGGCCGGGCGCTCCGGCGGTCCAGGAGCCGGCCCAGATGCCGGAGGAGGGTGGACAGACGCCGGCGGCGGAGCGCCTGGGGTTCCGGGGCGGCAACATCGGTACCGGGGGCCTGATGGCCGAGGACGGCGCGGGCTGGGTCTACTACCGCAGCGAGGCGGACAACTGGTATCTCTATAAAGCCCGGCTGGACGGCTCGGAGAAGACCCGGCTGACGGAGGACTGCCCGGCCTGTCTCAATGTGCTGGACGGGTGGGTGTACTACACCAACTACTTCGACGGCTTTTCCCTCTATCGCGTCCGCACCGACGGCACGGGCCGGGAGCGGCTGGTGGAGGGCTACTGCGACAACCTGTACGCCGCGGACAGCGGCCTCTGCTTCGACCTGCGGGACGAGAACAACGGCTCCCATGTGTACCGCTGCGACCTGGACGGGGGAAATCTCCGGGA
The DNA here is from genome assembly GCA_944386965.1 of uncultured Oscillospiraceae bacterium. The sequence continues at coordinate 3,943 of CALXDE010000017.1, read as the reverse complement.
GCTGCTGCCCGGGTACCGGGTCAGCTGCTACTACGACGGCGTGGTCTACGTCTCAGATACCCAGCGCCTGTCGGCCTATGACCTGGAGAGCGGGACGCTGGAGACGGTGGCGGAGGGGTATACCCACAACGTCACCGTGGACGACACCGGCATCTACTACTGGGCGGCGGACGAGTACGTCTACTACCGCCTCGCCCCCGGCGGTGAGCCGGAGACGCTGCTGACCGGCGGGGACTACTTCAATTACACCGACGGCTCCCTCTACTACTTCGGCTACGGCGGTGAGGACCGGGACTATTTCTGCTGCTACCGCCTGGACGCGGAAACCGGGGAGACGGAGACGCTGCTGGAGCTGTCAGATGAATACTTTGACGACGCGGGCAACCTCACCGGCATCACCCTCTCCCAGGCTGAGAGCGTGGACGTCGGGAGCCTGGACGAGCGCTTCTTTGACGAGCAGGGACAGTTCCTGGGCCTTGGCTATGTGGAGTCCTTCACCTACCCGGTGGTGATCGGGGAGCAGGTGATGGCCCGGGGCTGTCTGCGCCAAAGCCTTGTGGAAAACGGCCGGCTGGACTGCTGGATCTTGATGGACGGCGCAGGCGGCCAGGTATGGGATTAAAGGGAGGAGGACGCGCCATGGCACAAAACAGCAGGCGTCTGGGTGACGGGGAATTGGATATTATGCTGGTGGTCTGGGGAACCAGGGAGGCGGTCAATTCGTCTTATATACAGGAGAAGCTGAAAGCCCACCGCCAGTGGACCCTGCCGGCGGTGGCCACGGCCCTGAACCGTCTGGTGGAGAAGGGCTTTCTCACCTGCCAGAAGCAGGGGCGCAGCAACTACTACCGCCCCCTTGTCTCCGAGGAGGACTACAAGGCCGCCGAGGGGCGGACCTTTCTGGAGAAGCTGTACGGCAACTCCTTCACCGGCATGGTGGCCTCCCTGTATGACAGCCGGGCCATCGGTCCGGCGGATCTGGCGGAGCTGCGAAAATTTTTGGATGAACTGGAGGGGAAATAGATGGAACTTCTGCTGAACACCCTGAAGGTCAGCCTCATTGTGGGCTGCGCGGTGCTGGCGCTGATTTTGCTCAAGCCGGCCCTCCGCCGCCGCTACCACGCCAAGTGGAAGTATTACGTGTGGCTGGCGCTCTCTCTGGCGCTGCTGCTGCCGCTGGTCCCCCACAGCGCGGTGTGGTTCGACGCGGTGGGGGAGGCGGCGCCCATCCAGATCGAGGTGCCGGAGGTGTCCCTTCCCCGGGCGGAGGCCGCCGCCCCGGCGGAAGCCCCGGCCGCGGAGCCGGCACAGACGCCGGACGCCGCGCCGGTTCCGGCGGGAACAGCGGCGGCGCAGGGGGCGGAGAGCCGGCCGGGCGCCGGCGCGTCCGCGCCGCGAACGGCGTCTGCCATCCCCCTGGAGGACATTCTCCTCTGGGTGTGGGGGCTGGGCGCGGCGCTGTTCGCCCTCTATCACCTGACCGGCACGGTGGTGGTCTGGCACCGGAGCCTGCGGTGGAGCCGTCCCCCTGAGCGCGCCTTTGTCCGGGAGGCCATGGCGCGGACGGTGGAGGAGCTGGGCATCCGGCGGCGGGTGGAGCTGTGGATCTCCTCCGCTGTGGACACCCCCATGATGATCGGCCTTGTCCGGCCCCGGCTGCTCCTGCCCACGGAGAATTACACCGAGCGGGAGCTGGGCTTTATTCTCAAGCACGAGCTGACCCACTGCAGGCGCGGCGATCTGTGGTACAAGCTGGCGCTGCTCTCGGCCAACGCTGTCCACTGGTTCAACCCCCTGGCCTATCTCCTGGTGCGGGAGGCCAATGTGGACATGGAGCTCACCTGCGACGACGCGGTGGTTTCCGGGGCGGACCGGGAAACCCGGCAGGCCTACAGCGAGACGCTGCTGGCGGCCGTCCACCGGCAGAACGCCTTCCAGGCCGCCGCCCTCTCCACCCATTTCTATGGCGGCGCGGAAACCATGAAGGAGCGCTTCCGCAACATCCTGGGCACAAGCAAGCGCAAGCGGGGCGTGGCGGCGCTGTGCGCGGTGCTGGTGCTCACCGTCACCGCCGGGTGCGCCATTGGCTTCACCAGCCATCGCGCCGAACCGCTGGACGCCGGGGAGCTGGCGGACTGGCAGGAGAAGCTGAACAGCCTGGAGTGGAACGGCTTTGTCACCCGCATGTACAGCGACGTGAAGTACCTCTCCCTGGAGGAGCTGCTCTACACCGGCGCGGGCATCGACCATGAGATGTCGGAGCAGGAGACGGCGGACTATTTCGACGCCATCGGCGGGGAAAACATGGCGATCGACGTGGACGCCATCGGCGCCCAGGACTTGGCGGATTACCTGATGGAGCACACGGGCCTTAGCCTGGAGGACTTTGCCGCCCCCTTGGACTGGACCTATCTGGAGGCGTATGACACCTACTACCACATGCACGGGGACACCAACTTCACCCCGGTGGAGGTGGTGTCCGGCACAAAGACCGGGGATACCATCGCCCTGGAGATCTATGCCCCGGGGAGCTGGGACAGCGGCATGGCCACCTCCGGCGGGGCCGCCTGGGCCAACGGAACCCTGACCATCACCGACGGCAAGGTGGTCAGCTACACCAACGAACTCTACACCGCCGTGGAGGCTATGGCCCTGGTGGGGCTGCGGGACCTGACGGACAGCTACGGGGAGGATATGCCGGCGGCGCGCAGCTGGATGAACGCCCCCATGGTCTGGGGCGCCTGCGGCGGAGAGCTGGGGGACTACTACGAGTGGCGGGTGATCTATTACCTGGAGCCCCAGGACCCGGAGAGCCTTACCGAGGGCATCGCCGCCTGGCTGAACAGCAGCGGCAGAATGAATTTCGAGGCGGCCTATATCGTCCGCCAGGAGGACGACGGCACCGTGACCCAGCTGGAAAGCGTCTCCAGCCCGTCCATGGTGGAGCCCATGCAGTACGGCTATCTGGACTTCTCCTTTGACGAGTACTGCCGCTACCGCTATGATTACGGCCTGGAGCTCAGCGGACGGCAGATGGGCTGGCCGGCGGCCGACAACCGCCTCCTCATGTCCATCCAGAACGGCGGCGACCGGTGGACCCAGACCTGTGAGGACGTGGCAAAGGGCTGGCTCCTGTCTTATGGCGACGAACTGGAGGGGTGCGAGGAGGTCTGCCAGGGCAACCCGCGGACGTCAGACGCCGCGGACCAGGATGTGGTGCTGCGCTTGGAGACGGCCCGGGACCGGGAGGTGCTGCTGCTCCTGGACCACGTGACGTATGACTACGGCACCGGCGACTGGGCGGACACCGTCACCTATTGGGAGGTGGCCGGCTACAAGCTGGAGTCCGGCCCCGCCCTGCCCACCGAGCGGCTGGGCCAGGATTACCGCCAAAATACCGTCACCCTGGACCGGAGCCTGGAGGGGATCGAGGAGCGGGTGCCCTGCTTCCTCTACCAGGCCGGCGGGGACTACGGGATCTACACCTGGAGCATGTACATCCCCTATGAGCAGTGGAGCTGCAACTATCTGGCCAACCGCTGGTGCCCCAACCAGGACGACATGACCACCTATATGGAAGTGCGGGAGCTGGCCGCGGACTACACGCCGGAGGTGTTCTATGACTCCTATGCGCAGCAGTTCGAACAGGTCTGGACCAACGAGGCGGTGTACGGCAAGGGCAGCCCGGACACGGTCACCGTGGCCTGGGCCCTGGGCTATCAGAGTGGCAACGGCGGGCGGTATACCGAGTCCTACCTCTTCACCGGCCAGGGCCATGTGTTCGAGGTGCTGTGGACCTACGCCGCCGAGGCCGCCGAGGGCTGGGGCGCCCGGATGCGCTGGGCGGCGGACACCTTCGCCATCATCGGCGACAACCAGGGCTATATCACCGGGGAGCTTGCCCAGGTGAAGCCCGGGGAGACGCTGGTGGTGGAACAGGAGA
>CALXDE010000016.1 GCA_944386965.1 uncultured Oscillospiraceae bacterium | reverse complement strand
TGGAGCTGGGGAGCGAGGCGGCCATGGTGGCCTTCTGCAAGGGCATCCAGGCCGCAGCCCCGGTGGACAGCTATGTGACCCCGGAGCCCTGGCCCATGCCCGGCTATGACAGCAATGTCATCATGGCCGCCGGGGCCTTTGTCCAGGGCAGCTCCATCGAGCTCAGCGCCGACGGGCCCATCCGGGAGCCCTACGCCATCTATTTTCAGGGGGGGCTCACCTGGTATCACGCCAAGACCGGCATTCTGATGAGCCTGCAGAACATGGTGGAGGCCGGCCTGGTGACACTCTGATCTCATTTGATTTGATATGGGAGGTTCCCCCCATGCCCAACCGATTTTTTCGCCGGCGGCCGCCGCCCCTCCGCCAGGGGCAGCAAAAGCCATACGCAATCGCGTGATGGTATCATAAAGAGAAGCAAGGAGAAAAGAATCTATGTGGTTTTGGTTTTCTATTGTCGCTCTGCTCTGCTGGAGCGGCTCGGACCTGTTTTCCAAGATCGGCTGCCGGGATGCCCGGGACAAGTACAGCCATCTGAAGATGGTCATGGCCGTGGGCGTGGTCATGGGACTCCACGCGGCCTATGAGGTGTTTGTAGGCGGCACGGTCATCAACCTGGACATCATCCTCACCTACCTGCCCGTATCCCTGCTGTATATCCTCTCCATGGCCATGGGCTATGTGGGCCTGCGGTACATCGAGCTGTCCATCTCCTCCCCGATCTGCAACTCCTCCGGGGCGCTGGTGGCGGTGCTGTCCTTCCTGGTTTTCGGATTTTCCGGCTATTCCCCCCTGGCCCTGGTTGCCGTGGCCCTGGTGTGCGTGGGCGCCATCGGCCTGGGCATGGTGGAGGCCCGGGAGGACGACGCGCTGCGCGTCGAGCGGCAGAAGGAGAGCAACTACAAGTACACCAAGAGCTTCATGGCCCTGGCCATGCCGGCGGCCTACTGCGTGCTGGACGCGGCGGGCACCTTTGCCGACAACTTCGTCATTGAGAAAATCAGCGCCATGGTAGTCTCCGGCGAGGGGGAGGCCAGCGCCAACGTGGCCTACGAGCTGACGTTCTTGGCGGCCGGGGTGCTGTGCTTTATCTATGTGGTCCTCATCAAGAAGGATCGCCTCATCCCCAAAATGGAGGCGCCCAAGTATGTGGGCGCCATCTGCGAGACTGCCGGTCAGTTCGCTTATATCTACGCCATCGCCGATCCGGAGCACCTGGCCATGTCCGCCCCCATCATCTCCTCCTACTGCGCGGCCTCGGTGCTGTGGAGCCGTCTGTTCCTGAAGGAGAAGCTCTCCTGGAAGCACTATCTGATGATCGTGCTGGTGGTGGCCGGCATCGCCATCATGGGCGTGCTGGACATGTGATCCGCTCCCCGCAGAGAACGCGAAGAGAGGGAGGGTCCTGCCGTGCGGGACCCTCCCTTTTTGTTGGCTTTCCTCTGCGGAAGGACACCGTGTATCCGAAAAGGATCTTCATACCAGGACGCCCGTGTGCTCCAGCAGGATCTTCAAACCGATCAGGATCAGGATCACGCCCCCCACGATCTCTGCCCGCTGCTTGTAGCGGCTGCCGAACCGGTTGCCGATAAAGACCCCGGCCAGGGAGATCACAAAAGTGGTGCAGCCGATGACAGCCGACGCAAGGCCAATCTCCACCCGGAGAAAGGCGAAGGTGATGCCCACAGCCAGGGCGTCGATACTGGTGGCGACAGCCAGGATCAGCAGCTCCCGGATGCTGAAATTGGCGGCCGCGGCGGCCTCCTCCCCGCTGTGGAGGGCCTCCCAGACCATCTTGCCGCCGATATACAGCAGCAGGATGAAGGCGATCCAGTGGTCGTACCGGGTGATGTACTGCTCAAACTGCTTGCCCAACGCCCACCCAAGAAAGGGCATCAGCGCCTGGAAGCCGCCGAAAAACAGCGCCACCGTCACCGTCTGCCGCCCGTCGATTTTCCGCATGGAAAGGCCCTTGCAGACCGCCACGGCAAAGGCGTCCATGCTCAGGCCGACGCCGATGAGGAACAGCTCAAAAATCCCCATACAAATTCTCCTTTTTCACTTCTTTCACTTCTCTCAACACACCGCAGAGGCAGCAAAAAACGAGACACATGTACGGTATCCGCCGTACATGAGTCTCGTTGATTAAGGCAAACCAGGTCACAAAACCAGTATGTTGACTTGCCGCGCCAAAGCGCCACTACTCCCTCATGGGTAAGGGTATTTATACCACATTCTCCGCTGTTTGTCAACGGGCCGCCGGCTCTTTCACAGCAGCAGGCCCACCGCCAGCCCCAGCAGGGCCCCCATCAGCACTTGCAGCGGCGTGTGGCCCATGATGATCTTGAGATCGTCGGCAAAGTCCTCCGCCGTCAGCCGCTCCACATGGCGCAGGAGCTGGTTGACCAGCTTGGCCGTGTCCCCGGCGCTGCGGCGGACGTTGCAGGCGTCGTACATCACCACCAGAGAGAACACCACACACACGCCGAAGAGCGGGCTCGCCAGCCCCTCCGTCCGGGCCGCCGCCGTGGTGCAGGCTACCACCAGGGCGGAGTGGCTGCTGGGCATGCCGCCGCTGGAGACAAAGCGCCGGACATCAAAGGTCCGGTTGACCAGCAGCTCCAAAATAACCTTGATCACCTGGGCCAGAAACCAGGCGATAAGGGAACAGTCAATCAAAACATTGCCAGTGATGCGCATGGAGCTACTTCCTTCTCTCCGCCAGGCGGTCCGCCAGCTCCAGGAGGAACTCATTCCCCGGGAAATCCGCCAGCGCCGCCTTGGCCCGCTGCGTGCAGGCAGCCACCTCCCGCTGGCAGCCCTCCAGACCGATGAGATCCACGAAGGTGGTCTTGCCCTCCTCCCGGTCCGAGCCGATGGGCTTGCCAAACTCCCCCTGGTCGGCGATCACGTCCAGCATATCGTCCCGGATCTGGAAGGCCAGACCCAGGGCCAGGGCATACTCCCGGGCGGCGCTGCGCTGTCCGGCAGATGCGTCCGCCGCCACGCAGCCCAGTTCCGCCGCCGCCGCGATCATGGCCCCGGTCTTCAAGCTGTGAAGGAGCTCCACTTGTTCCCTATTGCGGCAGACCCCATCCAGGTCCAGAACCTGTCCGGCTACCATGCCATCGGCCCCGGCGGCCCGGGAGAGCACGGCCACCGCGTCGATTCGCTGCTGGGCGCTGAGTCCCTCCGCCCCGGCCAGAAGGGCGAAGGCCTCCGGCTGCAGGGCGTCCCCGGCCAGAACGGCCAGCGTCTCCCCGTAGACCTTGTGGCAGGTGGGCTTGCCCCGGCGCAGGTCGTCGTCATCCATGCAGGGCAGGTCGTCGTGGATCAGGGAGTAGGTGTGGATCAGCTCCAGGGCGCAGCCCAGGGGCACAGCTCTCCTCCACTCCCCGCCGAAGAGGTCCGCGAAGGCGCAGGTCAGCACCGGGCGCACCCGCTTGCCCCCGGAGAGCAGGCTGTAGCGCATGGCCTCCTGGAGCTGTCCATAGGGCCTGTCCCCCAGGAACAGACTGCCGAGACAGTCCTCAACGGCTGTCAAATATGCCTGATAGGTTTCCTGATATTCCATGTTATCCCTCCTGTGATCGGTCCGTCATTTCCCGCAGCGTCCGGTCCAGCTCCGGAAAGTCCCGGCTCAGGCGGAGAAATCTCCCCTCCCGGTCCAAAAAGCAGTGGCGGGAGGTCCCCTCCAGCACCATCCTGCCGTCGCTCAGGCGGCGCATCTCATACCATACCACCAGGTGGACGCCCCGGTACTCCCGGATGCCGGCGCGGATCTCCACCATGTCCCCAAAGGTGGTGGGGGCCTTGTAGCTGCAATCCACCCCCGTCACCGGAGACTGGATGCCCAGGGCCTCCATCCGGTCGTAGCCCCACCCCACCCGCTCCAGCAGGTCCACCCGGGCCTCCTCCATCCAGCGGATGTAGTTGGAGTGGTGGGTGACGCCCATTTTGTCCGTCTCATAATACTGGACCTTGTGAAGACAGGGGGTCATGGCGCCGTCTCCTCCAGAAAATCGCTCTCCACCGGCGCGCCGTCGGCCCCCTTCTGGAGCTTCACCACTTTCAGCTCCGCCTCGTCCAGCATGGCGCTGCACGCGCCCACCAGCTTGGTTCCCTCCTCGAAGAGGGCCAGGGAATCCGCCAGCTTGGCGTCCCCCTTCTCCAGCAGGGAGACGATCTCCTCCAGCCGCGCCATGTTCTCCTCAAAGCTCTTTTTCGCTCTCGCCATGTTCTTCCTCCCGCAATATGGTTTCCTCCACCCGACAGCGGGCTGTGCCGTCGCCCAGGGTAATGGATAGATTATCGTCAATTTGTATGTCCCGCACGGAGCGGACTACCTGTCCGGTCCGGTCCGTCACCATAGCGTACCCACGGCCCAGCACCTTCAGCGGACTCAGGGCATCCACCGAAGCGGCCAGAGCCCCCAGCTTCCGCCGGGGCGCCGCCAGCAGGCTCTCCCCGGCGTGGGACATCTCTTTCTGCATATATCCCAGTAGCATCCGCTTGTCCTGGAGAAACGCCATGGGATCTCTGAGCACACGCTTGCGCGCCGTGGTGTCCAGGTTCTGCCGCAGCAGCGTCAGTCGCCGCCGCAGGCTCCCCGCCATGGCGCTCTCCGCGCCCCGCAGCCGCTCCAGCAGCTCCGCCATGTCCGGCACGGCGATCTCCCCGGCGTTGGAGGGCGTGGCCGCCCGAACATCCGCCACGAAGTCGGCGATGGTCACGTCCGGCTCATGGCCCACGGCGGAGATCACCGGGATCTCCGAATCGTAGATGGCCCGGGCCACCCGCTCGTCGTTGAACGCCCACAGGTCCTCCATGGACCCGCCGCCCCGGCCAGTGATGATGAGGTCCCCCAGCCGCCAGCGGTTGGCGTACCGCAGGGCCCCGGCGA
>CALXDE010000015.1 GCA_944386965.1 uncultured Oscillospiraceae bacterium | reverse complement strand
ACCGTGGTCTTGCCGCTGCCCGCCCCCGCCAGCAGCAGCAGGGGCCCCTGGGTCGTCAGGACGGCCTCCCTCTGCTGGGGGTTGAGCCTCTGATAGCGCCGGGCGATGACAGAGCGCCGGGCGGCGCGGTAGCGTGTGATGAAATCCTGCGTCATAGTGTTCTCTCTTTCTTTTACTGGTCTGTTTTTTCTCAGAAACGGCGGCCTTGGGCCGCCGGTGGGATCTCGTGAGCTTCTATTGTAGTACACTTTTTCCGCCGGGTCAATGAAGGATCGGGGAAGCGCGCTGGGAAAATGGCACATTCAGAAAAATTCTGCGTCAATAAGAGCAAAGAGGCGCGGAACAAACGATTTAGGAGGTCGGTCAACATGAAAAAAATTTTCCCATGCGCGCTGGCGCTGGCGATCCTTCTGCTGGGAGGGTGCTCCGGCGAAGGCGGCCAGGGAAACGCCGCTCTGGTATTTCCTGAGAATATCGAGACAGCAGAAGTCACCTATTCTGTGTATTCCTCGCAGATAACGCGCCCCCTGGGCCAGGAGGAAGCCGCCGCCGTTCAGGCATGGGCAGCCGCTCTGGTACGGGAGGAAGCTCCCCTTGACGAAACAGAGGCACCCAACCACTATGCCGGCGGCGTACAATGGGACTTTCGCTATAATGGCGGCGATCTGGAATTTTCTTATGTAAACTACGGCTCCGCCGCGATCCTCCTGGCCGATCACTGGTACGCGGTCGAAAATCCCTCCGACCCGCCCGTCAAGGCGGATTGAAAGGGCTCTGTCCCGTTCAGGGCCGCCAGGGCCTCCCTCCGCGCCTGCGGAGAGAAAGCGTCTTTCCCTGTTGCCTTTTTCCCCGCTTCTGGTATACTGGTGGAACAGACTTGACAAGATGGGAGGTTTTTTCCATGCTCTCGTTCCGCAACGACTACTCCGAGGGGGCCCACCCCTCGATCCTGAAGGCCCTGGAGGCCGTCAACCTGGAGCAGATGCCCGGCTACGGCACCGACCGCTGCTGCCAGGAGGCGGCAGACGCCATCCGCGCCCTGTGCGCCGCCCCGGAGGCGGACGTCCACTTCCTGGTGGGCGGCACCCAGGTCAACAAGACCGCCATCGCCGCGTTCCTGCGGCCCTATGAGGCGGCCATTGCCGCCGAAAGCGGCCACATCTGCACCCACGAAACCGGCGCTGTGGAGGCCTGCGGCCACAAGATCCTCACCGTGCCCACGGCAGACGGGAAGCTGACGCCCGAACTGCTCCGCCAGGTGCTGGAAAGCCACAGCGGCGAGCACATGGTGCTGCCCCGGCTGGTATACCTCTCCAACACCACGGAGCTGGGCACGGTATACACCCTGGCGGAACTCACCGCCATCAGCGACTTCTGCCAGAAGAGGGGGCTGCTCCTCTATTGCGACGGAGCCCGCCTGGGCGCGGCCATGGTCGCCGGCGACACCACCTTCGCCGAATACGCCGCCCTGTGCGACGCCTTCACCATCGGCGGCACCAAAAACGGTCTGCTGTTCGGCGAGGCCCTGGTGATCGTCCGGCCCGCCCTGCGCGCCCACTTCCGCTGGAGCATGAAGCAGCAGGGGGCCATCCTGGCCAAGGGTTGGCTGCTGGGTCTCCAGTTCTCCGCCATTCTGCAGAACGGGCTGTATCTGGATCTGGCCCGGCACGCCCTTGCCGCCGCCGACCGCATCCGCGCCGGACTGCGGGAGCTGGGCATTCCCTGCCTGGTGGACTCCCCCTCCAACCAGATCTTCCCCATTCTGCCGCCGGACAAGGCCCGGCGGCTCATGGACGCCTGTGCCTGTGAGCCCCAGGGGAGCGCGGGAGACGGCCTGTGCGTCCGCTTCGTCACCTCCTGGGCCACAAGGGACAGCGATGTGGACGCGCTGCTCCGCCTGCTGCGCGCCCTGTGACCGCGGAGAGGAGGGGTTTCATGATGCGCAGAAGCGACCGGGCCGTCACCGCGCCCCAGGAGATCCGGGACATCCTGGACCGGTGCAAGGTCTGCCGCCTGGCTATGGCGGACGCCGCCGGACTTTATATCGTGCCCATGAACTTCGGCTATACGCTGGAGGAGGGGCGCCTCACCCTCTACTTCCACAGCGCCCGAGAGGGGCGGAAGATCGGCGCCATCACCGCCGCGCCCCAGGTCGCCTTCGAGATGGACGGCGGCCACGCCCTGACGGCCGGCGACGCCCCCTGTGACTACAGTTACCGCTACGAATCCATTACCGGCACGGGCCGGGCGGCATTCTGCCGGACGGCGGAGGAAAAAGCCGCCGGCCTCCGGGCCATTTTCCTCCACCAGACGGGACAGGACTTTGCCTTCACCGCCCCCATGACGCAGGGGGTGGCCGTCTTCCGTGTGGAGGCGGATGCCTTCTCCGCCAAGGCCCACCGGGACTGATGGTCCGCCTTTCTCAGAGCGGTCCGGAAAGGAAGCCGGCCCCGCATCAGCGGGGCCGGCTCCCTTCTGTTCTGTCCGTCAGCTTCTTGTTCCGCGCCGCCTCACCGCTCCAGCAGGCGGCAGAGCATCACGGCCAGCTCCCCCCGGGTGGCGGTGCGCGTCCCGTCGTACCGCGCCCCCACCATTCCCAGGGCCTGGGCGATGGCCGCGTAGCCCAGTTCCTCCTCCGGGATGGAGGCCGCGTCCGCATAGGAGCAGGTGTAGATGCCCTTCAGCTCCGCCGCCGGACCGTACCCCGCGCAGCGCAGCAGGCACGCCACCAGTTCCCCCCGGGAGACAGCCCTGTCCTCGTCCCGCTCGCTCCGCTCCAGGGCCCCCATGCGGCAGGCGGCGGAGTAGGCCGCGTCCACCAGGGCCTCGTCGGCCTCCGCCGGATCGATGCGGTAGCCCTCCAAACTGGCCAGCAGGGCCACCAGATCCCACTGCTTCAGGCTCTTCTGGTGCTGGAACACGCCGCCGGCGTACCCCACGCCGTAGGCCGCCAGCTTCTCCACCTCCGCCTGCACCCAGGTTCCGGCAATGTCGGTGTAGGTGAAGTCCCCGCTCTCCCCCTCCACCGGCCGAACCGGCTCGCCGGAGTGGGCGTCGATCCCCAGGCACGCCTCCTCCCGCTCCAGGGCGTAGGTCAGGCGCAGCTCGTAGTACTGGGTAAAGCCCAGGGACAGCAGCCGCCGCTCCTTCTCATCGCCGGCGTTCAGAGGCCGGGGCACCAGCCGGTAGGCCAGCACCGCCTCATAGGTGTCCGCCCAGGCGGCGTGGGCCGCGCGCTCGTCCACGATCCCCTCCGGGCTCTGGAAGGTCACGTCCTCGTCATAGCGGTAACTGAGGGTGTACACCGAGCCATCCGTGACATCGATGGCGATGGTATAGCAGTTCTCCGGGAAGGGGATGGCGTTGGCATTTTGGACATAGGTGAAGGTGTAGCAGGGCCGGTGGTCCGCGGTGTTGTCCCGGCTCTCGTAGAGGGCCAGGCTCCCCCACCGCTCCCCGGCAAAGTCCGTGAGGAAGCTCTCCGCCCTCTCCCGGGCCTCCGCCAGGGTCAGGGCCGGCTTCTCGTCCTCCTCCAGACGGGGAGCGTAGGAGTACACCGACTCCACCTCCCCGGTGCGGGCGTCCACGGTGATGGTGCGGCTGCGATAGTCCTCCGCGTTGGACGCCGCGTAGGAGAGGACGCACAGCACCTGCTCGCGCTGCTCCTCCGTCTCCTCCATGAGCTGATAGGCCGCGGAGGACAGGGTATAGTCCCCCAGGCCGTAGGCGCTCTCCGCCCGCAGGCGGCTGTCCAGGGCAGCGGAGGACAGCACCCCCTCCAGCTTGGCGATGCCCTCCTGCTCCGCCGCCGTGAAACCGTTGTCCGTGCCGTCCGCCGTGGCGTCCCCAGCCTCCGCGCCTCCGCCCATGCTCCCGACGCCCCCCAGCTCCGTCATGTTGAGGGCCTCTCCGGTCCGGGCGTCTACATAGAAGAGGTCCGTGTCCGCCGGGAGATAGCGGAGGACGGCGGCGGAATCGTCCTCCTCGCCGCGGACGTACTCCAGCTTCAGCTCCAGGGTGTCCGCCAGCGTCTCAAAGGCCTTCTCCCCGCTGACGGAGGCCCGGCTCCCCGGCACCTCCCCCAGGAACAGATTCTCCGGCGCGGTGCGGTTGAAATTGGTCACCGTGTTGTCCGAGGCCCGGACGGTGATGGAGTAGTCCAGGGGGGAGGGCAGGCCGTTCAGGAGGACCGTTCCGCTGAAGCGGAAACTGTCCCCAAAAAGGGTGTCCATGCCCCGGGGCTCGTCCAGTTCCACGCTCTCGCCCCGTCCCAGCACCTTGTCCAAAAAGGCCCTGGCGGAGCGGGCCGCGGCGTCGGCGTCCCCGCTGGGAAAGGCGGGGAAGTCCACGGTGTTGGTCACATAGTCGTCCTGGCTCAGGCGGTAATTGGTGATAGTACCGTCGTCCTGGGCCTGGATCGTGAGGTCCCCCTCCGTCCCGCTCCAGCGGAGGGTCCAGGAGGCGGAGAGCTCCCCCTCGTACCGGTCGCCCCGGAAGGTGTCATACCCCGCGGTGTCCAGGTCCAGGGTGTTCTTCACGCGCTCGGTCACCCGGGCAAGGGCCGCGTCGGCATCCTCCGCCGCGGCGGGCAGGGCCAGCCCCAGGACAACGGCCAGGGCCAGCAGCAGTGACAGCAGTTTCTTTCGCATGGTCCATTCCTCCCAAACATGATTGACGGTTGATTTCTGTTGTTCCCGCGTTTATCCCTCTACTGAGATCAGACGCAAAACGACGGCGGATGTGCCGCTGGTGTTCTATTTTTTTATGATGCGGCTGGAGCTGCCCGCTTTGCGTCAGGGTTTTCCCTTCTTTTCCGGCGCGTGGGCCCGCTTCCACGCCTGAATTTCTTGCAGGCGGCTCTTGAACCGTCCCTCCAGCCCCTCCTCCGTCGGGTGGTAGTAGGTCCGCCCCACCAGGCTGTCCGGCAGGCACTGCATGGTGGTGAGCTTGTCCGCCGTGTCGTGGGCGTACTGATACCCCTTTCCGTAGTCCAGCGCCTTCATCAGGCGGGTGGGGGCGTTGCGGATCACCAGGGGCACCGGCTCGGCCAGCTGGCTGAGAGCGTCCCTCTTGGCCGCCTCATAGGCGGTATAAAGGGCGTTGGACTTTGGCGCCAGGGACAGGTATACCACCGCCTGAGTCAGGTGGACGGAGCACTCGGGCATCCCGATGAGGTGGCAGGCCTGATACGCCGCCACGGCGATCTCCAAAGCCCGGGGATCGGCAAGGCCCACATCCTCGCTGGCAAAGCGGGTCACCCGCCGGGCCACATACAGCGGGTCCTCCCCCGCCTCCAGCATCCGGGCCAGCCAGTACACCGCCGCGTCCGGATCGGAGTTGCGCATGGACTTGTGAAGGGCCGAGATCAGGTTGTAGTGCTCCTCCCCCTTCTTGTCGTAGAGCAGGGACTTTCTGGAGGTACACTGCTCCACCGTCTCCGCCGTGACCGTGACGGCATCTCCCTTCGTCTCGCCGTTGAGCACCACCATCTCCAGCGTGGAGAGGGCGGTGCGGGCGTCGCCGTTGGCAAACCCTGCCACCGCCTCCAGCAGCTCCGGCGCCATCTCCACCCGCTGTCCGCCGAATCCTCTGGGGTCAGCCAGCGCCCGGCGCAGCAGAACAACCAGGTCATCGGTCGAAAGGCTGTGAAGCACAAACACCTTACAGCGGGACAGGAGCGCCCCGTTGACCTCAAAGGAGGGGTTCTCCGTTGTGGCGCCGATGAGAATGATGCTGCCGTTCTCCACAAAGGGGAGGAAGGCATCCTGCTGGGCCTTGTTGAAGCGGTGGATCTCGTCCACGAAGACAATGGTCCGCTCCCCGAAGCGGCTGTTGTCCGCCGCCTGCTGCATGACGGTGCGGATCTCCTTGATGCCGCTGGTAACGGCGGAGAAGTCAATGAAGGTGGAGCGGGTGTGGTTGGCGATGACCCGGGCCAGGGTGGTCTTCCCCACCCCCGGCGGGCCCCAGAAGATCATGGAGGAGATCTGGTCGCTCTCGATAAGGCGGCGGAGGATCTTCCACTCCCCCAGGAGATGGGACTGGCCCACCACCTCCTCCAGCGTCTCCGGCCGGAGCCGGGCCGCCAGGGGCGCGGCCCCCTTCTGATCAAAAAACGTCTGCTGGCGCATGCCCTCACCTCCCTGTGAAATGGCCGGCGCGCCGGCCTGTGGTATTTCCTATTATGGCCCCACGGGCCGCCCTCTGTCAATCCCCGCAGCCCGGCGGGGCGCGGAACGCCCCGTTTCGTGGGCGGAAAAGATTCCCCGCCCGATCTCCCCAAAAGATTGTTAAAAAAATTGACAAGTCGGAGATTTTCGTGTATGATAAACGGGAAAGAAATCTCTTCGTGGAGGATACACATATATGAAGAAACAGCACGTCTCGGAGGCTGTGATCCGCCGCCTGCCCCGCTATTACCGGTATCTGGACGATCTGCACAACAAGGGGGTGGTCCGGATCTCCTCCAACTCCCTGGGCGGCAAGATGGGCATTACCGCCTCCCAGATCCGCCAGGATCTCAGCTGCTTTGGAGAATTCGGCCAGCAGGGGTACGGCTATAATGTCAAGGAACTGCGCGGCGAGATCGGCCGTATCCTGGGGATCGACCAAAAGCACACCATTATCATCGTCGGGGTGGGCAATCTGGGCCACGCCCTGATGCAGAACTTCCACTTTGCCCACAACGGCTTCTCCCTGGAGGCCGCCTTTGACGTCTCCCCCACCCTGATCGGCACCGAGATCAACGGCGTTCCGGTCCGGGATCTCAGCGAGCTGGATGACTATTGCAAAAACAGCATCCCCGATGTGGCCGTGCTGACCGTGCCCCAGGCCGTGGCCCAGCAGACGGTGGACCGCCTGGTGGCCCTGGGGGTCCGGGGATTCTGGAACTTCACCAACCGGGAGGTCACCAGCGACAACGCGGATGTGCGCTTTGAGAGCGTCCACTTCGCCGACAGCCTTTTGACCCTCAGCTACCACATCAGCCGCCAATAGCCCCGGCGTCCCCTGCACCAAACAGGCTCCGGCGCATATGATGAACTGAGGCCGAGATGCTCGGTCACCTATCTCTTTAGGAGGTCCTCATATGTGCTGTAACAACAATGGCCTTTTCGGCGGCGGGAACTGCTGGTGGATCATCATTCTGATCCTCATTCTCTCCTGCTGCGGCAATGGGAACGGCTGCGGCTGCAGCAGCAACTGCGGCACCACCACCTGCTGCTGACCGTCTCCGGCAAACATAGCGCCCCCGCGCGCCGCGGCGCGCGGGGGCGTTTTTTTCGTCCCACCCCATTCCGCTCTTGACAAGCCCCCCTTCGTGCTATACTATATGTTTGGAAATTTTCTCATTTTATCACAAGATATAGTAGGCAGGAGGCTTCCCATGGCGATTGAAAAACTGAGAAAACGGGACGGGCGTTTGGTAAAATTTGATCCGGAAAAGATCGCCGGCGCCATCAACAAGGCGTTTGTCGCCACCTATAAGCCGGGGCACGAGGACGTGGCCCGGAAGCTGGCGGGGGATGTGGTGTCCATTCTGGAGGTAGACGGCGTGGACATCCCGGATGTGGAGCACGTCCAGGATATTGTTGAAAAGGTCCTGATGGACAGCGGCTATGTGCAGACCGCCAAGGCGTACATCCTCTACCGCAACGAGCGCAGCCGGGCCCGGGAGATGAACACCCGGCTGATGAAGGTATATGAGGACATCACCTTCTCCAACTCCGCCGACAGCGACGTCAAGCGGGAAAACGCCAATATCAACGCCGACACCGCCATGGGCTCCATGCTCAAGTACGGCAGCGAGGGGGCCAAGCAGTTCTATCAGATGTTTGTCCTCAAGCCCGAGCAGGCCAAGGCCCACCAGGAGGGGGACATCCACATCCACGATCTGGACTTCTACACCCTCACCACCACCTGCTGCCAAATCGACATCAAAAAGCTCTTCCAGGGCGGCTTCTCCACCGGCCACGGCCACCTGCGGGAGCCCAACGACATCGCCTCCTACTCCGCCCTGGCCTGCATCGCGATCCAGGCCAACCAGAACGACCAGCACGGCGGCCAGTCCATCGTGAACTTTGACTACGGCATGGCCGACGGGGTGCGCAAGACCTTTGCCAAACTCTATACCCGCAACCTCGCCAAGTGTCTGGCGCTGCTGGAGGACGCGGGAGACGCGGAGGACGAGCTGAAGGACCTGCGCCGCTCCATCCAGGCGGACACCGGCCTGGAGCCCCGGCTGGAACAGTATGAGGCTTATCTGCAGGCGGAGCTGCCCCGTCTGGTGGAGAAATACGGGGACGAGGCGCTGGTCCGGAGGTGTCAGGAGCAGGCCGTCCACTTTGCCGAGAAGGAGACGGACCGGGCCACCTATCAGGCCATGGAGGCCTTTATCCACAACCTGAACACCATGCACTCCCGGGCCGGGGCTCAGACGCCCTTCTCCTCCATCAACTACGGGATGGACACCTCCCCCGAGGGGCGCATGGTCATGCGAAACGTCCTGCTGGCCACGGAGGCCGGCCTGGGCAACGGGGAGACGCCCATCTTCCCTATTCAGATCTTCCGGGTGAAGGAGGGCGTCAACTACAACCCCGGTGAACCCAACTACGACCTGTTCCAGCTGGCCTGCCGGTGCAGCGCCAAGCGTCTGTTCCCCAACTTCGCCTTTATCGACGCGCCCTTCAACCTCCAGTACTACGATCCCCAGCGCCCGGAGACGGAGATCGCCTACATGGGCTGCCGCACCCGGGTGATGAGCAACGTCTATGATCCCTCCCGCCAGCAGTGCAACAGCCGGGGCAACCTGAGCTTCACCTCCATCAACCTCCCCCGCATCGCCATCAAGGCCAAGGGGGATCTGGACGTGTTCTTTGACGAGCTGGACAACAAGATGAATCTGTGCATCCAGCAGCTCAAGGACCGCCTGGAGATCCAGAGCCAGAAGCACGTCTACAACTACCCCTTCCTCATGGGACAGGGCGTCTGGCTGGACAGCGACAAGCTCTCCTGGACCGACGAGGTCCGGGAGGTCCTCAAGCACGGCACCCTCTCCGTGGGGTTCATCGGCCTGGCTGAGACGCTGGTGGCCCTCACGGGGCAGCACCACGGCGAGAGCGACCACAGCCAGCGCCTGGGACTGGAGATCGTGGCCCGGATGCGGGCCCGGATGGACGAGGAGTGCGCCAAGACCGGCCTCAATTTCTCCCTGCTGGCCACCCCCGCCGAGGGGCTCAGCGGACGGTTCGTGGCCATCGACAAGAAGCGCTTCGGTGAGATCCCCGGCGTCACGGACCGGGAGTTTTACACCAACAGCTTCCATATCCCGGTGTACTACCCCATCTCCGCCTATGAGAAGATCCAGAAGGAGGCGCCCTATCACGCCCTCACCAACGCCGGCCACATCAGCTATGTGGAGATGGACGGCGACCCGCTGAAGAATCTGGCCGCCTTTGAAAAGGTCATCCGCTGCATGAAGGAGGCCGGCATCGGCTACGGCAGCGTCAACCATCCCGTGGACCGGGACCCCTGCTGCGGCTACACCGGCATCATCGACGATGTGTGTCCCGGCTGCGGCCGCCGGGAGGGGGACGGCAGCAAGCAGTTCGAGCGTATCCGCCGCATCACCGGCTATCTGGTGGGTACCATGGACCGCTGGAACGACGCCAAGACCGCCGAGGAGCAGGCCCGGGTCAAGCATAAAATTTGACCCGTATCCCCCGCCCCGCCAG
>CALXDE010000014.1 GCA_944386965.1 uncultured Oscillospiraceae bacterium | reverse complement strand
TGGGGTGGTCCACGTCGCACTGGAGGTTCACCAGAGTGGGGCGCTGCTCCAGGATGCCCTCGCTGTAGCCCTCGTCCAGGGCGTCCATGAAGGTCTTCTGGTACTTGTGGCCCTCCTCGATGAACATATCGTCCCGGATGCCGATGACGTCGGCCATGAAGGAAACCATGTTGGCCGTCTCGCGGACCGTCTCACCGTGGGCGATCTGGCTCTTCTTCTCGTCCAGGTCCTGGACCTCCAGCCCCAGCAGGTTGCACGCGGAGGCGAAGGAGAAACGGGTACGGGTGGAGTTGTCCCGGAAGATGGAGATCCCCAGGCCCGAGTCGAACACCTTGGTGGAGATGTTCCGCTCCCGCAGGTCCCGCAGGGCGTCGGCCACGGTGAAGACCGCGTCGATCTCATCGTCGGTCTTGTCCCAGGTCCAGTAGAAGTCGTTCTTGTACATGTTGTTGATCTTCAGCGTCTCCAGATGCTGGGCCAGCTTGGTTGCTTTGCTCATGGTTATCCTCTCCTTTTTTATCGCATATGATGTCCTATTTTTCGCTTTCCTTGGAAAAATACTCAGCCAGGACCTGACGGGCCTCCTCCCGGAGAACGCCGGCGGTGACGGCGGGATGGCGGTGGGCGTTTTGGAACACGATGTCGCTGCACACGCACCCCTCCCGCCCCAGAATGGCCTCCAGATCCGGGTTGCCGGCGCCATAGACCAGGCGGCCCAGCTTCACCCAGACCATGGCCCCGCTGCACATGAAGCAGGGCTCACAGCTGGAGTAGAGGGTGTAGCCGCTCAGATCCGTGATGCCGGTTTCTTTGCAGAAGCGCCGCAGCAGCCCCAGCTCCGCGTGGAACGTGGGATCGTGCCGGGTGTAGATCTGATTTTCGTTGGTGAAGACGATCTCGCCGTCCTTCACCAGCACCGCGCCGAAGGGTTCGTTGCCGTGTTCCACCGCCAGGCGCGAGAGGCGGATGGCCTCGGCCATGAATCGCTCGTCCGCTGTCATTTGATGTCGTTGTCCGTGAGGCTCTGGCGGAACTCCGTGGCGTCGCCGGTCTTGTTCTCCGGCTTGTAGAGGCCGGGGACCGCGGCGTACAACGCCGCGCAGGTCACCAGATCCTGCTTCCAGGTAATCTCATTGGGCGCGTGGGCCTGGCTCTCCGCGCCGGGACCGAAGCCCACGCAGGGGATGCCGTAGCGCCCCTGGATGGACACGCAGTTGGTGGAGAAGGTCCACTTGTCCGTCAGCGGCCGGCCGGCGCGCAGGTGCATGGCGTCGTATTTGGGGTCGGCGTCGGCGTGGCCGATGCGCTCCTCGCCCCACAGGGCGTGGTGGGCGTCCACCAGGGCCTGGACATGGGGAGCGCTCTCCTTGTTGATCCAGGTGGGGAAGAAGCACTCCGTCTCATAGACGGTGCCGGTCCAGGCGGGCCGGTCGTACATGTACATGCTGACCTTCACATCCTCACCGTACTTCTGTACGCTGGGCAGCTGCCGGATCTCCTCCAGGCAGGAGTCCCAGGTTTCCCCGGCGGTCATGCGCCGGTCGATGGAGATGGCGCAGCTGTCGGCCACGGCGCAGCGGCTGGGGGAGGTGTAGAAGATCTGGGAGGTGGTGCAGGTGCCCCGGCCCAGGAAGCGGGCGTCCTCCCAATGCGCGGGGTTGTACTTGGGGTTGAGCATCTTCACAAGGCCCTTGATCTGGGTGGCGTCGGCGTCGTCGTTCTCATTGAGGGCGCGGACCTCCTGGAGGATGTCGGCCATCTTGTAAATGGCGTTATCCCCCCGCTCGGGGGCGCTGCCGTGGCAGGAGACGCCCTTCACGTCCACCCGGATCTCCATGCGGCCCCGGTGGCCCCGGTAGATGCCCCCGTCGGTGGGCTCGGTGGAGATGACAAATTCGATCTTGCCGCGGGCGTCCTCGGGGCCGTTGAAGTACTTGTTGACGATGTACTGCCAGCACATGCCGTCGCAGTCCTCCTCCTGCACGGAGCCCACCACCATGATCTTGTAGCCCTGGGGGATCAGGTCCAGATCCTTCATGATCTTCACGCCGTAGGCCGCGGCGGCCATGCCGCCCTCCTGGTCGCTGCCGCCCCGGCCATAGATGATATCATCCGTCTCATAGCCCTGGTAGGGGTCCTTTTCCCAGTTGCTGATATTTCCGATGCCCACGGTGTCGATGTGGGAGTCGATGGCGATGATCTTGTCCCCCTCGCCCATCCAGCCAATGACATTGCCCAGGCCGTCGATCTCCACCTTGTCATAGCCCAGCTTCTCCAGTTCCGCCTTGATGCACAGGACCACGTCCTTCTCCTCGCAGCTCTCGCTGGGGTGGGAGATCATATCCCGCAGGAAGCGGGACATATCCTCTCTGTAGCGCGCGGCAGCGGATTTGATCGCATTAAAGTCCATAGTCGGCAACCTCCATCACAAAAAAATTTTGGAACTACCGCAGGGAAACATTTGCTCTTACTCCTATCATAGCATAGAATCGACAGATGTCAAACAAAATTTCTGAAAACCTAAAAAAATTTTTGAAAAGCCGTTGATTTCTGGAAAAAGTATGGTATGATAAATATGGCAAAGCAGAAGAACGCGGCGGCTGCCGGCCGCCGGAACACAGAGGAGAGGGGGTGTGCCGTTGAAGGAGAGCACGCTGCAGATGCTCAAGCAGATTGCCGGGGGGCTGGCGGCCCAGTTCGGGCCCAGCTGTGAGATCGTCATCCATGACCTGGCCGCCTCCCAGGTGGAGCAGTCCATTGTCCACATTGAAAACGGCCACGTCTCCGGCCGCCGGGTGGGGGACGGGCCCAGCAAGATCGTCATGGAGCAGCTGATGAGCGGCGCGGAGGACCCCCGGGATCAGCTGGCCTATCTCACCCGCACGCCGGACGGCAAGGTGCTCAAGTCCTCCACGATCTATATTCGGGACTCCGGCGGGGCCGTCACGGGGATTCTTTCCATCAATTTTGACATCTCGGCCCTGCTGATGGTGGAGAATGCCATCGGCTCCATCACTGCCACGGCGGACAAAAACCGGGAGGAGCAGCAGCGCATCACCGTTATCAATGTCAACGACCTGCTGGAGGACCTGATCGAGCAGAGCGTTGCGCTGGTGGGAAAGCCGGTGGCGCTGATGAACAAGGAGGACAAGGTGCGGGCCATTCAGTTCCTCAGCAGCCACGGGGCTTTCCTCATCACCAAGTCCGGGGACAAGGTGGCCAAATATTTCGGCATCTCCAAGTATACGTTATATTCCTATATCGACGCGAAAATCGACACGAAACAGGAGGAAAAGAGCCATGGGCAGTAAGATCGATCTTACCATCAACCGGACCGGCCTGGAGCACAATATCCGCAAGGCCAGGGAGAACCGCATCATCATCCCCACCATCGCGCAGATGCAGCACCCGGAAACCATCCCCGAGAAGATCCAGGCCAGGCTGAAGGACGTGGGCCTGTGGGACGTGAACCCCCTGAACCTGTTCCGCATCACCTGGAAGAACCAGGCCAGGGAGTCCGGCGGCCTGTTCCAGACCGTGCCCAACTATGTGGAGATTCCCTCCAGCCTCTCCGGCGTGCCCTGCCGCATCATCGCCATGGCCGGCAAGTGGTTCCCCACCGGCTGCCACAAGGTGGGCGCCTCCTTCGGGTGTCTGGCTCCCCGCCTGGTAACGGGCCAGTTCGATGTGGAGCGGCACAAGGCCGTGTGGCCCTCCACCGGCAACTACTGCCGGGGCGGCGCCTTCAACTCCGCACTTCTGGGAGCGCGGGGGGTGGCCATTCTGCCGGCGGAGATGAGCCAGGAGCGCTTCGACTGGCTCCATGAGATCGGGGCCGAGGTCATCGCCACCCCCGGCTGCGAGTCCAATGTCAAGGAGATCTTCGACAAGACCAACGAGCTCAAACAGGACCCCCAGTACATGATCTTCAACCAGTTTGAGGAGATGGGCAAC
>CALXDE010000013.1 GCA_944386965.1 uncultured Oscillospiraceae bacterium | reverse complement strand
GTCGCAGACCTTGTCGGGATGCCCCTCGGTGACGGATTCAGAGGTAAAAATACGGTGTGCCATTTTCTGCTGTTCTCCTTCTTTATTTGTTCACATTTTTCCGCTACAATGAGAAAAAGCACGCCCCCGGCGGGTGCGTGCTCAAAAGTCGGTGGACTTCCTCATCTTGCGTCTTCCGCCGGAATTGGCACCTTGCCAAAAGGCAGGTTGCCGTGGCTTCATCGGGCCGTTCCCTCCGCCACTCTTGATAAGGTTTGAAGTTTTTTGTCGGACCGGAGTCCGAAAAGTATTATAGGGGGCTGCGGGCCCCTTGTCAAGAGGGAAATGCCGGATTTCTGCCTGAAATGGAGGGATTTTGTCTCCGCGCCCCCGGTGTTCCCGGCGTTGCCTTGGGCGCCGTTGTGTGATACAATGAAAAAAACAGCGGGAGGGATGGAGCATGCGTCTGGGCCATCTGAAAGACTATGCCCGGGAGTGGGACGAGGTCCGCGTCCTGGGCCGCTCTGCGCGGGTTGGGGACTGCCCGGTGGCCGCCGCGGCCCTGACCCGGACAGGAGAGAGGGCCTGCCTCTATCTGTTCCAATACGACCCCACCCTCTCTGAGCGGCGGGAGGAGGCGGAGCTCTCCGCCATGGCCGCGCCCCGGCGGGAGGCCCGGACCTACCGGGAGGAACTCTTCGCCCCGAAGGACGTCCGGCCCGCCCTCCCGGTGGAGCGTCTGAAATCTGTCGCTCTGGGCGGCGTGACATACCCTGTGGAAACCGACAGCCGCCGGGAGGTGGCGGAGGACTGGGAGGCCATCCTGGCGGTGACCCGGCTGCTCCAGGCGGGCTGGGACATGGGGGAGATGGCGGAGTGCCATACCGAGGGGCTGTACCTCTCCGCCTTCTGGCTGGCGGGGGATTTTGACGCCCTCCCCCATCCGGAGGACTCCCTGACCCTGGTGCCGGAGGACCGGGATACCGCGGGCCTTGCGGCGGTGGACCTGACCCTCCCGGTGGGAGCGTTTGACCCCATTTTACTGGAGCTGCCGGAGGGGCCGGCGGTATACCTCACCGGGGCCTCCCTCTTTGACCCCTGGCGGCATTTGGAGGAAACCTTTTCCAATCCGAAGCTTCTGGAGCAGCTCACGCCGGAGCAGCTGGCGGAGAGCCGGGCCGCCTCGGAGCGGGAGCTGGCAGAGCGCTGTCCCCGGGGCATGGCCTGGCCGGTGGTGCGCTACGAGGCGGAGAGGGGTGTGAGCATCCAGTGCTACGCCCAGTCCTGGCTGGACGCGCCGGTACCCCGGTCGGAAAACGGCATTCGGAACGGCTTTGCCTATATCCTCATGGAGCGGGACGCTCCGCCGGGCTCCTACGGCCTGCCCGTAAAGCAGGCGGTACTCTCGGAGGTCCCGGTGCCCCTGGGGAGCGCGGAGCCCATCCGGGTGGGGGCCGTCCGGTGGCATAAAAGGGAGTCCGTGGAGCCCCTGACACTGGAATAGGGCCGCGCGCCCGCGGGGCGGGCCCCCGCAAATACCGACAGAAAGAATTGATCAGCATCGATACGACAGGATATACAGACGCGCCTCAGGCCATTCTGAACGCTCTGGCGGAGCCCCTGCTGGCCTGGTACGATGAAAACAAGCGCGCCCTGCCCTGGCGGGGCACCCGGGACCCCTACAAGATCTGGGTGTCGGAGATCATGCTCCAGCAGACCCGGGTGGCGGCGGTGATCCCCTACTACCAGCGCTGGATGGCGGAACTGCCGGACGTGGCGGCTCTGGCGGCGGTGGAGGAGGAGACGCTCCTGAAGCTCTGGGAGGGCCTTGGGTACTACAGCCGGGCGAGAAATCTGAAGAAGGCCGCCTGTGTCCTCATGGAGGAGTACGGCGGGCAGTTCCCCCGGACGCATGCGGAGCTGATAAAGCTCCCCGGCATCGGGGCCTATACCGCCGGGGCCATTGCCTCCATCGCCTTCAAAGAGCGTGTGGCGGCGGTGGACGGCAATGTCCTCCGGGTTGCCGCCCGGACAGCCCTGCTGGAGGGGGATATCATGGACCAGCGCGTCCGCCGGGAAATGCAGGCGCGGATGGACCAGGCGACTCCCGGGGACCGCCCCGGGGACTTCAACCAGGCGCTCATGGACCTGGGGGCCACGGTGTGCCTGCCAAACGGCGCGCCAAACTGCGCCGTCTGCCCGCTTGCCTCCCTCTGCGGGGCCCACGCCCTGGGCCGGGAGCAGGAGCTGCCGGTAAAGCGCAAAAAGGCCCCCCGCCGGGTGGAGGAGATGACGGTGTTCCTCCTCTTCTGCCAGGGACGCGCCGCCCTGCGCAAGCGCGGGGACACGGGGCTCCTGGCGGGATTGTGGGAGTTTCCCCACGTTCCCGGCACCCTGGACGAGGCCAGCGCCGGGGCGGTCCTGGCCGCCTGGGGGCTCTCCCCTCTGGACTGGCGGGAGAAGATCGAGGCGAAGCACATCTTCACCCACGTGGAGTGGCGCATGACCGGCTACCTTTTGGACGTGATGGAGGCCGCGGGGGACTTTGCCTGGGCAACCGCAGCCCAGATGGAGGCCCTGGCGGTGCCCTCGGCCTTTGGAAAATATCTCGGAGCGGCCCGGCGGGCCCTGGGCGGGCCCCACGGGGAACCGCCCGCGCCGCAGGAAGCGGCTTCGGGCAGAGATATCCCGGATTCGGGAAGAAAACCTTTGTAAATAACCGCAAAATGGGGGATGCGTATGAAAATTACCGCACTGGTAGAGAATACCACAAACAATCCGGACCTGGGCACCCAGCACGGGCTGAGCCTGTACATCGAGGCAAACGGACGCAGAATTTTGTTCGATATGGGTGTGGACAGCCTGTTCCTCCGGAACGCGGAGAAGCTGGGCATCGACATTGGCGCTGTAGATCTGGCCGTTGTCTCCCACGGCCACGACGACCACGGCGGCGGGCTGGGGGCCTTCCTGGAGCGGAACGGGAGCGCGCCGGTGTACCTCAACCGGCGGGCTTTCGGCCACTACTACACCAAGCGCATGAAGATGCCCGTGTACATCGGTCTGAGCCAGGAGCTGGAGCGCAGCAGGCGCATGATCTTCGTGGACGAGTTCACCGACCTGGGGGAGGGGATGATCCTCTTCTCCGGCGTCACCGGCCGGGAGTATGACTCCCCGGCCAATGAGCGTTTGTTCATGCGCAAGGGGCAGAAGATGGAGCCGGACGACTTCCTCCACGAGCAGAACCTGCTGATTGAGGAGAACGGCAAGGCTGTCCTGGTGGGCGGCTGCGCCCACTGCGGCATCGTGAACATTCTGGAGCGGGCCAAGGAGCTGCTGGGGCGGGCGCCGGATGTGGTGGTGTCTGGCTTCCACCTCCATGAGTCGGGCCTGCCCATGAAGGAGGAGGCCCGGTTTGTGCGCAGCATCGCCAAGCGGCTGCGCCAGGAGCCCACCCACTACTACACCTGCCACTGCACGGGCAGGCGGCCCTTTGAGCTGATGAAGGAGGACCTGGGCCAGCAGCTGCAATACATCGCCGCCGGGGATACGGTGGAGCTGTGAGCGCCTTTGTCTGTGACCTCTGTCCCCGGCGCTGCGGCGCTGTGCGCTCGGAGACGAAAGGCGGCGGCTGGTGCGGCATGCCGGCGCTGCCGGTGGTGGCCCGGGCGGCCCTCCACTTCTGGGAGGAGCCCTGCATCAGCGGGACGCGGGGCAGCGGCACGGTGTTCTTCTCCGGGTGCAGTCTCGGGTGCGTGTTCTGCCAGAACCGGCAGATCAGCCGCGAGCGCTTTGGCGCCGCCGTCTCCGTGGCCCGCCTGCGCGAGATCTTTCAGTCGCTGGTGGACCAGGGGGCCCACAACATCAACCTGGTCACCCCCACCCACTTTACAACCGCCATCCGTCAGGCCCTTCTGGAGCCTCCGGGCGTGCCGGTGGTGTGGAACAGCGGGGGGTATGAGCGCCCGGAGACGCTCCGGACCCTGGAGGGGCTGGTGCAGATCTACCTGCCGGACCTGAAATACGCCGACAGCGCCCTGGCCGGGCGCTACAGCGCCGCGCCGGACTATTTCGAGGCGGCGGCCGCCGCCATCCGGGAGATGTTCCGGCAGGTGGGCCCGTGCGTCTTCGATGAGGCTGGCATATTGCGGCGGGGCGTTGTCATCCGCCACCTGCTTCTGCCCGGAGCGCTGGAGAATACCAAGGCGGTGCTGGACTGGATCGCGGAGACGTTTGCCCCCGGAGTGGTGCTGGTGTCCCTCATGTCCCAGTATACCCCCCAGAGCGGAGCGGAGGGGCTGCTGCGCCGCCGGGTCACCGGGGCGGAGAGCCGGGCCGCCCGGGCGTATATGGAGAACCTGGGGCTCACCGACGGGTACTACCAGGACAGCGCTTCGGCCAGGGAGGAGTACACCCCGCCCTTTGACCTGACGGGGGTGGTGCGTCCGGAGCCGCGCTCTTGAAAATTTTCCTGAAATTGGCTACAATAGAGTTGGGAGGGGACACGGCGTCCGGCCCGCTCTCCATGCTGTAAAAAGGAGGTCCCGCATTATGGCAGCTGAGGCCAACAACAAACTGGTCCTCGCCATCCTACAGGGCGACGACTACGCTGACACCGTCAGCGAACTGACCAGCAACGGATTTTTTGTCACACTTCTGAATACCACCGGCGGCTTTCTGCGCAAAAAGAGCACCACGGTGATGATCGGCGTCTCCAGTGAGCGGCTGGGGGAGGCGCTGGACATCCTCAAGCGCTGCGCCGGCCAGCGCAAACAGGTCGTCTACCAGCAGAGCACCGTCATGCACCCCTCCGGAAAGTTTCCCACCATGCCCATGGTGCCCATCACGGTGGATGCCGGCGGCGTCACGGTGTTTGTGATGGACCTGCAGTCCATTGAAAAATTCTGATTTCCCCGGAAAGGAACCCTGCCCATGCCCACACTCGACCAGATCCGAGCCTGCTTTGCCGGCGACCGCTACGCCACCGAAACCACCGGCGTCTTCATCCAGGAGGCCGCGCCCGGCCGGGCCGTCTGCACCCTGCCCCTGCGTCCGGCGCTGCTCAACGCCAACCACACCCCTATGGGGGGCGCCATCTTCACGCTGGCGGACTTTGCCTTTGCCGTGGCCGTCAACGGCCACAGCCAGCGTGTCACTGTCTCTCAGCACGCCTCCATCACCTTTCTCTCCCCGGCCAAGGGGCAGACCCTCATCGCCACCGCCTCCTGTCTGAAGGCTGGCCGGCGCACCTGCCTGTACGCGGTGGAGATCACCGATGAGCTGGACACCTATGTGGCCCATGTGACGGTCAACGGCTATACCGTGGACGCGCCGCCTCTTCCGGTGACCCCTCAGGGCTGAGAGGGGCGCGGCAAAAATTTTTCAAAAGCCCCTTGACTTATTTGGTTTAAAGTGATAAAGTAACCACCAGAGTGAACGCGATGACGGAACCAAGTAGGGTCCAGATGTCCCTCCCAGAGAGCCGCCGGACGGTGCGAGGCGGCGAGGGCGCTGTTCCTGAATACCTTCCCGAGCGGCCTGCTGAACGCTTGGCGCCAGTAAGCAGCGACGGGTGCGCCCGATACCGCGCTGGGACATGCTCTGTGTCCGACGAGGCCGCCTGCGGGCGGTAAACTGAGGTGGTACCACGGGAATTTCTCGTCCTCTGCAAGGAAATTGCAGAGGACGTTTTTTGTGGAAAATTCAGATCATAAGGAGAAACATGACAATGGTGATTACAGATTTTCTGGAGCGCAACGCGCGGCTGTTCGGCGGGGAGATCGCCCTGGTGGAGATCAACCCCTCCGAGGAGCGGGACCATGCGGTGACCTGGCGGGATTTCAGCCTCATTGAGAGCGCCAACCCCAGCGCCCCCTACCGCCGGGCCATGAGCTGGAAGGACTTTGACCGCCGGGCCAACCGCATCGCCAACCTCCTGCTCAGCCGCGGAGTGGAGCGGGGGACCAAGGTGGGGATTCTGCTGATGAACTGTCTGGAGTGGCTGCCGCTGTACTTCGGCATCCTCAAGGCCGGGTGTGTGGCAGTGCCCATGAACTTCCGCTACTCCAGCGAGGAGATCCAGTACTGCCTGGAGCTGGCGGACGTGGAGGTGCTGGTGTTCGGCCCGGAGTTTGTGGAGCGGATGGACGCCATCGCCCATGATCTGCCCAGAGTGCGGATGATGTTCTTCATCGGCCCGGACAAGCCGGATTACACCGAGGACTGCTGCAAGCTGATGAACTTCTGCTCCTCCAGCGCGCCTCCGGTGGCCCTGGAGGAGGAGGACTACGCCGCCATCTATTTCTCCTCCGGCACCACCGGCTTCCCCAAGGCCATCCTCCACAACCACCGGGCCCTGGTGTCCTCCTGCCTCACCGAGCAGCACCACCACGGCCAGACCCGCAAGGATGTGTTCCTCTGCATCCCGCCCCTGTACCACACCGGCGCCAAGATGCACTGGTTTGGAAGTCTCCTCTCCGGCAGCAAGGCGGTGCTGCTGCGGGGGGTGAAGCCGGAGTGGATACTCCGGGCCGTCACCGAGGAGAAGTGCACCATTGTCTGGCTGCTGGTGCCCTGGGCCCAGGATCTGCTGGACGCCATCGAGAGCGGGCGCATTGACCTCAAGCACTACTATCTGGACCAGTGGCGCCTGATGCACATCGGCGCCCAGCCGGTGCCTCCCAGCCTGGTCCACCGCTGGAGGAAGGTCTTCCCCCACCATCAGTACGACACCAACTACGGGCTCTCCGAGTCCCTGGGGCCGGGGTGCGTCCACCTGGGCGTGGAGAACTTCGAGAAGGTGGGGGCCATCGGCAAGCCCGGCTACCTCTGGGAGGCCCGCATCGTGGATGAACAGGGGAAGGACGTGCCCCAGGGGGAAGTGGGGGAGCTGATCGTCCGGGGCCCCGGCGTTATGCTCTGCTACTACAAGAACCCCGAGGCCACCGCCGACGTGCTCAGGGACGGCTGGCTCTTCACCGGAGACATGGCCCGGATGGACGAGGACGGCTTCTTCTACCTGGTGGACCGGAAGAAGGACGTCATCATCTCCGGCGGTGAGAACCTCTACCCCGTGCAGATCGAGGACTTCCTCCGCCGCAACGACAAGATCAAGGACGCGGCAGTCATCGGCCTGCCGGACAAGCGCCTGGGCGAGATCGCCGCGGCCATCATCGAAATCAAGGAGGGCTGTACCTGCACCGAGGAGGAGATCAA
>CALXDE010000012.1 GCA_944386965.1 uncultured Oscillospiraceae bacterium | reverse complement strand
GCCAGCGCCGCCAAGTATATCGCCACCTCCTGCATGGAGGTCTATAAGGACGCCCGGGTCTACGACACCGGCATGGTGGTCATCATGGAGATCATGGGCCGTCACGCCGGCTGGCTCACCGCCGCCGCCGCTTTGGCTGACTATGCCGGGGCCGGTCCCGACCTGATCTACCTGCCCGAGGTGGACTTCGACATGGACAAGTTCCTTGCCGACGTGGAGCGGGTCTACAAGGAGAAGGGCAACTGCATGGTGGCCGTGTCCGAGGGCATCCACTATGCCGACGGCACCTTTGTCTCCGAGGCCAAGACCTCCGCCACCGATGGCTTCGGCCACGCCCAGCTGGGCGGCCTGGCCGCGCTGCTGGCCGACCGCGTGAAGAAGGCCACCGGCGCCAAGGTCCGCGGCATCGAGCTGAGCCTGCTCCAGCGCTGCGCCGCGCATCTGGCCAGCAAGACCGACTACGAGGAGTCCTTCATGGCCGGCAAGGCCGCCGTGGAGAACGCCGTGGCCGGCCTCACCGACAAGATGGTGGGCTTCGAGTGCACCCGTGAGGGCGGCGAGTACGTCTGCAAGACCAAGCTCTTCGACCTCAAGGATGTGGCCAACACCGAGAAGAAGCTGCCTCTGGAGTGGATCAACGCCGACCACAACGGTGTGAACCAGGGCTTTATCGACTACTGCCTGCCCCTGATCCAAGGGGAGACGGAGATGGTCAAGGAGAACGGTCTGCCCCGCTTTGCTCGTCTGAAGAAGGTTCTGGCGAAGTAAGTCCCTCCCCTGCTCTTCCATCTACGCCCAAACGGGCCGGTTCCAAAGGAACCGGCCCGTTTTTTCCGTCTGGCGCGCCTGCTCTCACGCCTGGCGCTCCCCCAGCATGGCGGCAAATTCCTCCTCGCTGAGGACCGGAATCCCCAGCTCGTTCGCCTTTCTCAGCTTGCTGCCGGCGTTCTCGCCCGCCACCACATAGGTGGTCTTCCTGCTGACAGATCCGCTGGACTTGCCGCCCCGCTCCTCGATCAGCGCCGCCGCCTCGTCCCGGGTGAACCGCTCCAGCGCGCCGGTGAGCACAAAGGTCATGCCCGCGAAGCGGTCGTCCACCTGTACGGCCGCGCTCTCCATGGAGACGCCCGCCTCCTTGAGCCGGCCGATCAGATGCCTGGACTGGGGGCTGTCGATCCACTCCCGGATGAATCGGGCGGTGATGGCGCCGATGTCATCGATCTCTGTCAGCTCCTCCACGCTGGCCGCGGCCAGCGCGTCAAAGGTCTTAAAGTGGGTCCCCAGAATCTTCCCCGCCTTCTCCCCCACCTGGCGGATGCCCAGGGCGTACAGCAGGCGCTCCAGCCCCCGCTGCTTGGAGTTCTCGATGGCGGCAAGGGCGTTGGCGGCGGACTTCTCCCCCATCCGGTCCAGGCCCGCCAGCTCCTCCGCCGTCAAAAAGTAGAGGTCCGCGGCGTTTTTTACCATCCCCCGGTCGATAAGCTGCTGCATGACCGCCGGTCCCATGCCCTCGATATCCATAGCGTCCCGGCTGGCAAAATGCGTGATGTTCCGCAGCAGCTGGGCCGGGCACTCCGCCCCGGTGCAGCGGACGGCCGCGCCGTCCGGGTCCCGGGACACCGGCGCCCCGCAGACGGGGCAGGTATCCGGCAGATGGTACGGGACCGTCCCCGCCGGGCGCCTGTCCCGCAGGCCCTCCACCACCTCCGGGATGATCTCGCCCGCCTTCTGGATGACCACCGTATCGCCGACGCGGATGTCCTTTTCATCGATGAAATCCTGGTTGTGGAGGGTGGCGGTGGTGACCGTCGTTCCGGCCAGACGCACCGGCTCCACAATGACCTTGGGGGTCAAAACGCCGGTGCGGCCCACCTGGACCACAATCTCCTTCACCAGGGAGGGCTTCCGCTCCGGCGGATACTTGAACGCCACAGCCCATCGGGGGCATTTGGCGGTGCTGCCCGCAATCTGGCGATCTGACAAGGAGTTAACCTTCACAACTGCCCCGTCGATCTCGAAGGGAAACTCCTCCCGGCTGTCGTTGATCCGGCGGATCTCCTCCTCCAGCTCCTCCGGCGTGTGCAGGAGCTTGTTGGGAATGACCCGAAACTTCTGGCCGCGGAGATAGTCCAGCGTCTCCTGGTGGGTCAGGAAATCGCGGCCCTCGGCCAGCTGGAGATTAAAGACGCAGATGTCCAGCTTCCTGGCGGCGCAGACCTTCGGGTCCAGCTGGCGCAGGGAGCCGGCGGCCGCGTTGCGGGGATTGGCCAGCAGACTCTCCCCCTGCAGTTCCCGCTGGGCGTTGAGCTGGGCAAAGACGGCCTTGGACATATAGACCTCCCCCCGGACGATCAGGTGGGGGAGCTTGTCCGGCAGCGCCATGGGGATGGAGCGGACGGTACGCAGATTCTCCGTCACATCCTCGCCGGTGCGCCCGTCCCCCCGGGTGGCGCCCCGGACGAACATCCCGTCCCGATACTCCAGGGCCACCGAGAGGCCGTCCACCTTGGGCTCCACGCTGTAGGCCACGTTCTCCCCCAGGGCATCCGTCATCCTGCGGCAGAACTCCGCCACCTCCTCCTGGTCAAACACATCCTGCAGGCTCTCCAGGGGCACCGGATGGCTGTAGGGCGCGAAGGCGCTGATGGGCGCGCCCCCCACCCGCTGGGTGGGAGAGTCCGGGGTGACCTCCTCCGGGTGCTGCGCCTCCAGCTCCTCCAGGCGGCGCAGCATCCGGTCGTATTCATAATCCGGGATCGCCGGCGCGTCCAGCACATAGTAGAGATAGCCGTGATGGTTGAGCTGCTGACGCAATTCCTGCATCTCCTGGCGGTAATCCATAAAGTTCCTCCTTGGTATCCGCCCCCGTTCAGGGGCCGGCGTTGTTCATCACATAGTCCTCCGCCTCCTCATAGGAGCCGTTGAAGTGGACGTAGCTGTCCGGCACTGTGCCGACGATGATGGTTTCCGCCACGGAAAATGTGTTGGAAACCTTGGTATATGCCTTGACGCCGGGCAAAAGGATGCTGACGGACACATCCACCGTCAGCATAATGCGGTGCTTGGTCTGATTGATCCCCGCCTCGGTAAACTCGTTTTCAAAGCGGGCGGTGGAGCTGCCCACAAACTGCATCCGGATGCGCAGGCTGGGTCCCCGGCCCGCCAGAAGCGTGACACCGCTGAGGGTGCCGATGGGGATGGCCAGCTCTGTGGTGGACACCTCGGACATTCGGGCGAGCACGTCGGAGACGATCTGGGCCTGGATGCGGTTGAATTCCGCCATATCCGTCTCCAGAGCGGTGATCTTCCCCTCGTTGTCCTTCTCAAAATGGATGAGGGCGTCATATTGGATCGCGCCGCTGCTGACCGTGTCATTCACCGCGGCGGTGACCACCCGGTTGACCGTATTGGACACCCGGGTCACCGCCAGACTGGAGAGGGTATTGTGCAGATGAAAGGCGAGTACCAGGCCGGCCCCCACCAGCAGCGCGGCCAGCAGCAGGCAGATCAGTCCCACCCGCTGTCCCCGGCGCAGCGGCGGCCGGTAAGAGTAATATCGGCGCATCTTCTACCACCCCAGGGGATGGTATGCGCCCACGGCTTATCCCTATACCAGGGCGCCCACCTGTTCCTTGAAGAATTTCCCCTTTGCCATGAAATTGGGGAACTTGTCAAAGGAGGTGCTGGCCGGGGACATGACCACCACGTCCCCGCTCTCCGCCGCGGCGGCCGCCCGATGGACCGCCTCCGCCCAGTCGGGCACCTCCACAATGGGAAGTCCGGCATAGTTCTCCGCCTGCTCCACGCTCTCCCGGATCACCCCGGCCGTGGCGCCGCAGAGGACCAGATATTTCACATGGTCATTGATCAGGGGACCCAAATCCCTGTAGGACACCCCCTTGTCCTTCCCGCCGGCCAGCAGGATGATCTTCTGGTCAAAGGAGCGCAGGCACGCCGCCGTGCGGCTGGGACTGCTGGCGATGGCGTCGTTGTACCAGCGGACGCCCCGCAGCTCCCGTACAAACTCGATCCGGTGCTCCACCCCGCCGAATTCCCTGGCAAAGTCCCGAATGATCTCGTCCGGCACCAGACCGTCCACCGCGGCGATGGCCGCCATGTAGTTCTCCACATTGTGGATGCCCGGCAGGCGGATATCGGACAGTGGCAGCACCATCCGTAACCCGTCGTCGCCGCGCATCCAGATGGCATCCTCCCACAGGAAGGTCCCCAGCGCTATCTCGCTTTTCCTTGTAAAGTAAAACACCTTGCTCACGGCTTTTTCAGAGAGCTTCCGGGTGATATCATTGTCCCAGTTGCACACCAGCTTGTCCACGGGGCTCTGGAAGCGGAAGATCCGCTCCTTGGCGGCTACATACTCCGCCATATCCGTATGGACGTCCAGGTGGTTGGGGGCCAGATTGGTAAGGACGGCGATCTGCGGACTGCGCTCCATGGTCATCAGCTGGAAGGAGCTCAGCTCCAGCACCGCCACACCGTCAGGGGCCATGGTGTCTGCCTCTGCGAGCAGCGGGTGGCCGATGTTTCCCCCCACATAGACCTTCCGCCCCGACGCCTCCAGCAGCCTGGAGATGATGGTGGTGGTGGTGGTTTTCCCGTCGCTGCCGGTGACGGCAACGATGGGGCAGGGGCAGACCTCGAAAAACACCTCCATCTCCGAGGTGATCCGGCTCCCCCGCGCCCAGGCCCTCTCCAGATACCGGGGATGGAGCCCGGGGGTGCGGAAGATGATATCCTGGTCCAGGTGGTCCAGATAGTCCTCCCCCAGTACCAGACGGCACCCCTTCCCCTCCAGGTCCGCCAGCAGCGCCGCGTCGAACGCCTCCCGCCCGCGCTTGTCGCACGCAGTCACAGAGAAGCCGCCATCCAGCAGCAGTTCAATCAGCGGGGTATTGCTGACGCCGATGCCGATGACGGCAATGGTCTTTCCGCGGATAGACTCCAGATAGGTCTTCAAACTCATAAGCGGTTCTCCTTCTTCCCTCAAAACGGGCCCTCCCGCTCTGATGAATTCTGTTCGGTAATTTATATATTATATGCCAAAATGCAAAAAATGGCAACCGTCCTTGACAACCTCCCGCTCTTTTTGTACAATAGGCCTTGCGAGTAGGACAGACAGCCGCGGGCCGGCGCCGAAAGGCCCGGTCTGAGGAAAGTCCGGGCTCCGCAGGGCATGGATAACGGGTAACACCCGCCGGGGGCGACCCCAGGACCAGTGCAACAGAGAGATACCGCCGCGCCCCGTTCCAACGGGGCCCCGCCGGAGTCCAGCGCGGCCACGCGCGGGTCCGCCGGGGAGATGAGACGCAGTAAAACGAGCGAGGCCGGACGTTCGCGTCAGGCCGAGGGATGTGGAACCTGCGCCGACGAGGTAAGGGTGGAAAGGCGAGGTAAGAGCTCACCCGGCGACGGGAAACCGCTCGCCGCTGTAAACTCTATCCGGAGCAACACCGTGGGAGGACACATAGGCTTGCCCGGCCGTCCTCAGGAGGTGGCGGGAGCGCGCCGGCACCGGCGCGCGAAGATAGATGGCTGTCAAATGCAGAACCCGGCTTACAGTTTTGCTCGCGGCATATGGGGAGGGGCGCCTGAGACGGCGGCCCTCCCCTTCTCTTTTTCTCGGGAGCGC
>CALXDE010000011.1 GCA_944386965.1 uncultured Oscillospiraceae bacterium | reverse complement strand
GCGCCATCTCCCTTCCGTCCAGGGCCGCGTACACCAGGGTATCCCCCTGGTAGGACAGCTTCAGGGAGAAGAAGGGCCGGTCCTCGTTCAACAGCCGGAAGAAGATCTTGTCCCCCTCCCAGATGGGGAGGGACTCCACCTCCCCCTTGGGCACCCACTCCAGAACGCCCTCATTGCAGTCGGAGACCATCTCTCCCGACCACTTCGTGGCGGTGAAGAGGTGCATGTACTCCGTCTCCCAGCCCTGGGACACAAAGGTCACAATCCCCCGGTAGCGCCAATCGGTAAGGGTGAGGCCCGTCTCCTCCCGGACCTCCCGGAGCAGGCACTCCTCCGGGCTCTCGGTGTCCTCGAACTTGCCGCCCACGCCGATCCACTTGTCGTGGTTCACGTCGTTCTTCTTTTTCACCCGGCGGAGCATCAGGTACTCCCCCCGGTCATTCTCCAAATAGCACAGCGTGCAGTTGAACATCTGCCATCACCTCCCGCCCATTGTACCGGAGAATGGGGAAAAAGTAAAGTGGACAATCCCCACCGGCCATGGTACAATCATACCATCAAGCGAGAGGAGGCGCGCCATGGCCGCCGGCACCATCACCATCGATCTCCACGGCATGACCTGCTACCAGGCCCAGGTGGCCATCGACGCGGCCCTGCGCCGGGCCGGGCGGGCCACCTACCGCCTGGAGCTGGTCCACGGCTACCACGGCGGCAGCGCCATCCGGGACATGGTGCGGAAAACCTACGCCAGGCATCCCAAGGTGCTGCGCCTGGAGCTGGGGCTCAACCCCGGCGTCACGGAGCTGGTGCTGCGGGAGTACTGAGGGCCCGGAACCGCCGCATCCAAATCGATCAGGAGGAGTTTTATGCTGGTCTTATGCTATCCCAAGTGCACCACCTGCCAGAAGGCCGTGAAATGGCTGGAGGAGCGGGGCGTCTCCTATACCTACCGGGACATCAAGGAGCAAAACCCCACCTATGAGGAGTTAAAGGCGTGGTACGAGCGCAGCGGCCTGCCCCTCAAGCGGTTCTTCAACACCAGCGGCCTGCAGTACAAGGCCCTGGAACTCAAGGACAAGCTCCCCGCCATGGGCGAGGAGGAGCAGCTGCGCCTGCTCTCCACCGACGGGATGCTGGTCAAGCGCCCCCTGCTGGTGGACGAAAAGGGCGTCTGCCCGGGGTTCAAGGAGAAGGAGTGGCTGGAAATTTTGGGGTGATCCCCGTTGCATGCAGAAAGAGGGCCCGCAGGCAGTGCCTGCGGGCCCTCTGTTTTCACGCAAAGTTCCGGCCGTACAGCTCCCCCAGCCGCTGCGCCAGCGTTAGGGCGTAGACCAGCTGCTCCCGGTATTCTCCCGGGGAGGGCCTGGCCATCTCCCGGTAGCGGCGGAACCCCTCGTACAGGGACTCCCCCTTCTCCCGCTCCCGGCCGGCAGACGCCAGGAACAGCTCGCCGAACAGCCCCGGCAGGGCCCGTTCCCAATCCTCCTCCGCCGCCAGCAGCGACGCCAGCCGCTCCCGGGCCGCTTTCTCGAACTCCGGGAACCGCCCCTGATCGGCGGTGATCTCCTCCGCCGTCCGGACCAGGCCCCCCATCACCGCCCAGGGCAGCATGGCCTCCAGGGCGTCCTTGGGGGGCGCGGCGTCGGCAAAGGGGTCCTCCGCCGGCCCGTCGTCCCGCTCGAAGCGGTAACGCCCGTCCTGGCTCAGGCGCAGGGTTCGGACGCGCCCCACGCTGTCCGTCTCCACAAAGCACAGCGCCACGTACTGCTCCGGACCGCCCTGGGCCAGCAGCAGGCATTTCTTTCCCGCGCCGTAGGGGGGCTCCGGCACCCCGCTCCCGTCCGGTTCCACACCGGTGAGGTGGGCGGGATAGGCGTAGTACCGGCTCTCGTCGTCCAGCGCCGCCTCCACGTCCTTTAAGAGGGCAATGGTTTCCTCCACCCCCTCCAGACGCCTGCCGGAGTAGTCGGAGATATAGACGCACTGGCTGTGCATGGCTGGGCGCAGCCGGTCGGCTCCGCCCCGCTCAAAGAAATTCCGCAGGAGCAGCAGATCCCGCTCCTCGTCGCAGCAGATGCCGCCGGCATACTCCCCAATGGCCGGGTCGCCGGAGAGGATGCACAGCGCGGAGACGATGGCCCCCACCTTCACCTGGTCCTTCTGCTCCTCAGCCACCTGCTCGGCGGTATGGCACAGCTCGATATCCCCGAAGCCCGTCTCCACCGTGGCGCGGATGAAGGTGGTCATGGGCTGGAGTCCCATGTAAGTCTCTCCCACCTTCACGTCCTTCACCCGCCCCCGGATCTGCACAAAATTTTCCTGCATCCGGGCGGCGGAGACATGGGCGGTGTGGGTGATGACGTACCCGCAGGAGAAGACTCCGCCCTCCGGAAGGACCTGGTTCTCCCCGTCCGCTTTGGTCTTCTGCGCCTCCACGTAAGCCGCCTCATCCGGGAGATAGTCGATCCACCGGGGAAACGCGGCCATATTCAGGCGCAGGGGCGTGCCGGAATAAAAGGCGGGCAGCACGTCGGCATTCACCACCTCCACCACCGCCAAGCCCTTTCCTCTGCCGCTGACCAGCAGCCGCCGCTCCAGGGGGTCGAAGTCCCGGGGGGTGATGTCCTGCTCCACGGCGCACTCCCACACACAGTCCGAGGCGGCGTGGGTGTCCATGCCGTAGAGCTCCGACTCGCCGGTGTCGTAGTTCTGCAGCGTCCGCACCACGACGCAGGCGTCCCCCATCCAGTATTGGAAGTAGTTGCCGGCGTAGCCCCGGATCTTCCGTCCCTCCACGGCGGCGAGGCTGGCCAGGCGCAAGGCGTCCTCGGGCCTGCGCACCAGGTCGGTCAGGGCAAAATTTTCAAACGCAGTTGCCATATCCACTCTCCTTTACGGCCGCCCGGGCCGGAAAAAAGGGGATATACCCGGGTATATCCCCCTGCTCCGTGTACAACAGCGGCCTGATGCTTTACACCTCGTAATCCACCGCCACCCGGTCCTCCCGGATGGCCTTGCACAGGGCGGACACCGCCTGATGCCGCGGGTCGTTCTTATAGGCCTCCAGGTCCGCCAGGGAGTCAAACTCCGACACCAGCACGGCGCTGTAGTTCTTCCCCGAGCCCGAGCAGTCCACGCCGATCTCCTGCCGTCTGATCTGGGGGATCACCCCATACAGGGCCGCGAGCTTCTCCATAAAGTCCCGGGCCTCGTTTTCCGTGCCGGGGCGGAACTTCCACATGACGATGTGACGAATCATGGCTTCTCTCCTTTTGCCAATTTTGTCTTAGTATATCCCAGGCGGCGGGAAAAATCAACCGAGAACTTTCCGCCCCGCGCTGTACACCGCCCGGATGTCCCGGGGGTCCATCAGGTACAGCGCCCGCTCCAGCCGCTCGGCGGGCTTGAGCGGGTGGACCGGCTCCGGAAAGCGGCTCTCGTCCACAACGATGGCGTGGAGGCTGTCCCCCGGGGCAAAGCCGTCCCCAGCGCCGAAATAGCGGTGGCCGGCGGTGGTAGCCAGATAGTATCCCTCGCCGGCGGTGAGGAAGGGCGCGCCAGTCTCCATGCATTTGACCTTGGAGGCGCGGATGCTGGCGGTGATGACCTGGGGCATTCCCAGCTGTGCCCCGCCGGCCACGTCGCTGCCCAGGGCCACCCAGAGCCCCCGCTCCAGCATCTC
Organism: uncultured Oscillospiraceae bacterium; assembly: GCA_944386965.1. The sequence goes on along the minus strand of CALXDE010000011.1, from coordinate 6,838 downwards.
CCGCACCGGCGCCGTTCCGCTGAGGATGTTGACGTTGGAGTCGGCGCAGTGGACCGCCAGAACGCCCGCCTCCTTCATGGCCAGCTGCTCCCGCTCGTCGCTGTGGACACAGTGGGCCATGATGGTGTGGTCCTTCCACAGCCCGTACTTGGCATAGCTCTCCCAGTACTGGCGGCAGTCGGGGCAGAGCTGGCGGACCCACTCCATCTCCCCCCGGTTCTCCGACAGGTGGGACTGGACATAGAGCCCCCGCTCCGCGGCGGTCCGGCCCAGCCAGGCCATCAGTTCATCGGTACAGGAGGGCGTGAAGCGCGGAGTCAGGATGGGCTGGATATGCGCGAAATGACAATGCTCCAGCCAGCGCACTGTCTCCGCCATGGACGACTCCGTCGTCTCCTGGAGATTCTCCCCGCCGTTGCGGTCCATGTTCACTTTGCCCACATATCCCGTGACCCCGGCCCGCTCCAGCTCCTCCATCAGAACGAGGGTGGCGTCGGTATGGAGGGAGGAAAACATGGCCACCCGGGTGGTGCCCCAGGCGATCAGGTCCGCCGCCAGCTTCCGGTAGACCCGGCGGGCATAGTCCAGATCCGCGAACCGGGCCTCGGCAGGAAAGGCATAGGTATTCAGCCAGTCCAGCAGGGGCAGGTCCATCCCCATGCCCACCATGGCATACTGCGGGGCGTGGAGGTGCATGTCGGCAAAGGACTGGAGGATCAGATTCTCCCCGTAGTCCTCCACGTCCAGGTTCCGATACGCCTCCGGCAGGGCGGGGTACACCCCCTGAATCACTCCGTCCTCCAGCACCAGATATCCTCCCTCCAGCGCCTCCAGGCGGCCCAGGGCCGGGGTGTGAATGATGCTGCCGCGCAAAATGGTTGTCATATCCGCTCTCCTCCTTTTTCGGATTCTTTCATCCCTTTTCAAGCAAAAAGGGCGCTCCGCCGGGGCCATACCCGCTGCGGAACACCCATAGCAGGGCCTTTCGGCGGCCCCGTAGAAACTTTCGTGCCATACTAACGAAATTATATGAGCGCTGATGTACTTTTCTGTTTTGATTATACCACATCTCTCCGGCACAATCAACTGAAAACTTTCACCCGTCCGGCCCCCTTGACCGCGCCTCCCCTCCATGGTATCATGGCCGCAGCAAGAAACAGGAGGACACCGGCCCATGGACGCCAAATGGATCGACCTGACAGAGGAAAACCTGGAGCGGGAGCATCTGTGCTGCATCATCCGCAGCAAAACGCCCCATCCCGGCGTGGAAGCCAAGCGGCAGTGGCTCCGCCAGCGGCTGCGGGAGGGGCACGTCTTCCGCAAACTGGACGCCAGGGCCACGGTGTTTATCGAGTACGCCCCCCTGGAATCCGCCTGGGTGCCTATTCTGGGGGAAAACTACTTCTACATCTACTGTCTCTGGGTCCTGGGGCGGGAATACCGCGGCAAGGGATACGGAAAAGCCCTGATGGAACACTGCCTGGCCGACGCCCGCGCCCGGGGAAAATCCGGGGTGTGCATGCTGGGCGCCGAAAGGCAGAAGGCCTGGCTCTCCGACCAGTCCTTCGCCAAGTCCTTTGGGTTCCAGGTCGTGGACACCACGGCGGACGGCTACGCGCTGCTGGCGGCGGCGTTTGACGGTACGGTTCCCCGCTTCGCCCCCAGCGCCAAGAAGCAGGATATCCCCGGCCAGGAGCTGACCATCTACTACGATATGCAGTGCCCCTACGCTCTCCAAAGCGTGAAATTGGCATCCCAATTCTGTCAGGAGCGGGCTGTGCCCCTGTCCCTCATCCCCGTGGAATCCCTGGAGCAGGCAAAAGCGCTGCCCTGTGTGTTCAACAACTGGGCCGTATTTTACCATGGGCGCTTTCAAACGGTGAACCTGCTGGACGCCGCCGCTCTGGAGCGGATCGTGAAGCGGCAATAGCAAAGAAGAAATCCGCCCCTCCCGCTGGTTGGCAGAGGGGCGGATTTTCATTTTATGTAACTTTCAGGGAATTCACGCCCGCAGCAGCTTCAGCAGCGCCTCCGGCGTGTCCGCCAGCGTCTCCGCGCCGGCCTTTACCAGATCCTCCCTGGTGCGGAAGCCCCAGGTCACCGCGATACAGGGCATTCCCGCCGCCCGGGCAGTATCCACATCCACCTGGGAGTCCCCCACATAGACCGCGCCGTCTCTGTCCGCGCCCAGGCGCTCCAGCGCCAGCTCCACCTCGTCCGGCGCGGGCTTGGGCCGGCGTCCCGCCGTCTCCCCCACGGCGGCGTCCACCAGGCCGGGAAAGTAGGACTCGCACAGCTCCCCCACCGCCTCGTCGGCCTTATTGGATACCACGGCCACCTTCACCCCGTCGGCATGCAGCGCCTCCAGCACGGCCCGGATGCCGCTGTAAGGGGTGGTCTGGATGCGGCTGTGGGCGGTGTAGTAGGTCCGCAGCTCCTCAGCCAGGAGATCGGAAACCGTCTGGCTGTACTGGGCGGGCAGGGCTCGGCGCATCAGCATCCCCAGCCCATTGCCCACAAAGGCCCGGACCTCCTCCAGCGTGCGCAGGGGGCAGCGGTGGCGCTCCAAAATATGGTTGACGGCGTTGGCCAGATCCTCCAGAGTATCCAGCAGCGTGCCGTCCAAATCAAACAGTACTGTTTTGTAAGCCATGTGTGTTCACCTCAACGTCCCCCAGTATAGTCCATTTTCCTCCGGAAAGCAACTGTTGAATTTTCAGAAAATTTTGGTATACTTACATCGAATCAAACATCAGTCTTTCCAAAGGAGAACCTCTCTATGATGAAGCTTTTGATCGCCTCCGATATCCACGGCTCCGCCTTCTACTGCAAAAGGCTCATGGACCGCATCGCCGCCGAGGCGCCGGACCGGATCGTGCTGCTGGGGGATCTGCTCTACCACGGTCCTCGCAACGCCCTGCCCGAGGAGTACGACTGCCCCAAGGCCTATGAGATGCTCAACACGCTGAAGGACCAGGTGCTGGCTGTCCGGGGCAACTGCGACAGCGAGGTGGACCAGATGGTGCTGGATTTTCCCATCATGGCCGACTATGCCCTGCTGGAGGTGGACGGCGTGCATCTCTACGCCACCCACGGCCACCTGTGGAACGAGCAGTTCCTGCCCCCCATGCAGCCGGGCACCATCCTGCTCAATGGCCACACCCACGTTCCGGCCTGCACGGACCACGGCAGCTACATCTATATGAATCCCGGCTCCGTCTCCATCCCCAAGGGCGGCAGCAAACACAGCTACATGACGCTGGAGGGCGGGCTCTTCCAGTGGAAGGACCTGGACGGGGCGGTCTACCGCTCCCACCGGGTGTGATGGACGCGGGCGCCCCGCGCGCAGGAGGATCGCATATGACATCTTCCACGATCCGCGCCCTCATTCCCTGCCGGCTCGAGAGGGTGTGGAGCGCCGCCACGGCGGTGGACCGGTACCCCGCCTGGCGCAGCGACCTGAGCCGGACAGAGGGCCTCAGCGGAACGCAGTTTGTGGAGTACACCAAGTCCGGCTTCCCCACCACGTTCACCACCACGGTGTGGGAACCCTGCCGGCGCTGGGAATTTGACCTGGAAAACCGCAGCATGACAGGCCATTGGACCGGTCTTTTCACCCGGCGGGGAGAGGCGACGGAGATCGTCTTCACCGAGCAGGTGCGGGTGAAGCGGCTCTTTCTCCGGCCCCTGGCCGGGCTGTATCTCAAGCAGCAGCAGTCGCGGTTTGTCGCGGACCTGAGGGCGGCTCTGACGCGCTGAGCGTCCCCGCCGGGCGGCAGCGCCTCAGGCGGCGCACGCGCCTCCGCCGTCCCGGGCCGCCCGCCGGCGGCCCGGCTTTTCCGTATCCGGCGGGCGGAAAATTTTTCTCATCTGCGTGCAATAAAATCGGGGTGCCGCGCATTTTATCTATGACGGGGGAGAAACGACATGATTTTTCCAATGGGCCTGTTTACAGCGGACTATGGCCCGGTTGAACTGGAAGCACTGCTGGAAAGCATCGCCAAGGGGGACCAGGAGGCTCTGGCCGCCCTGTATGACCACGCCCGGGGGGCGGTTTACGGCCTGGCCCTGTCGTATCTGAAAAACGGGCACGACGCGGACGACGTGGCCCAGGACACCTTTGTGCGCATCTGGGAGAAGGCGCCGCTCTACCGGCCTCAGGGCAGCCCCATGGCCTGGATTCTGACCATCGCCAAGAACCTGGCTCTCATGCGCCTGCGGGAGCGGGGCAAGACAGAGGACCTGGCCGCGGAGGAGTGGGAGAGCCTGGCCATCCCCTCCCCGGCGGTGAGCGCCGAGGAGCGCCATGTCCTCCACGCGGCCCTGACCAGCCTGGACGAAACCGAGCGGCAGGTGATCCTGCTCCACGCGGTGACAGGTCTGAAGCACCGGGAGATCGCGGAACTGCTGGAGATCCCTCTGGCCACAGCCCTGTCCAAGTACCACCGGGGCCTGAAAAAGCTGCGGGCCAAACTGGAAGGAGATGAGACTGCATGACGGAACAGCAACTGGAACAGACCCTGCGCGACGCCATCGAGCACGCCGCGCCGGACCGGCTGGAGGAAATCCTCTCCCGCTGCGGTCCCCAGGAGAGCACCGGAAAGCCCGCCGGCGGCAAACGGCGCGTCCGGCGCATCGTCCCCTGGCTGGCCGCCGCCTGTCTGGCTCTCTTGATTGTGGGCGGCGTCACCCTCCAGCGGGCCACGGCGGTGGCCTCGGTGATCTCTCTGGATGTCAACCCCAGCTTTGAGCTGCGCATCAGCAGCTCTGAGAAGGTGCTCTCCTGCGCCGCCCTGAATGCCGACGCTCAGGCGGTGCTGGGGGATATGAACCTTAACGGCACCCAGCTGGACGTGGCGGTCAACGCCATCATCGGCTCCCTGGTGCAAAACGGCTACCTGGACAGCATCTCCTCGGCCATTCTCATCTCTGTGGAGGACAGCGACACCCAGCGGGCCAGCCGCCTCCAGGCGGACCTCACCAGCCAGGTGGATACCGCGCTGCAGAACGCCTCGGCCAACGCCTCCATCCTCAGCCAAATCTTCACCCAGGACGCCGGGCTGGAGACGCGGGCCCAGCAGAACAACATCTCCGTGGGCAAGGCCGCCCTGATCCAGAGCGTCCTCTCCCTCAACGGCGCCCTGGATTTTGACGAGCTGGCCGCCCTCAGCGTGGAGGAGCTGCAGCAGCTCCAGGAAACCGGCGCGCCGGGCATGCCCATCGGCCGCTCCCAGGCGGCCTACGCCGCCCAGGAATACGCCGGCGCGCTGGAGGTCAGCGCCATCACCTATGAGGTGGACCCGGAGCTGGACGAATATCCCCCCCACTACGAGGTGGAACTGTACACCGCCTTTGGCGAGTATGAGTATATGGTGGACGCCTACACCGGCGAGATCCTGGCCGGGCCGGCAAACATCCTGGAAAACGCCTTCGGTTCCACGCCTGTGACGTCGTCCGACAGTCTCGGCGGCGCGGGCATCGGCATCCAGGGGGCCAAGGCCGCGGCCCTGGCGGCGGCGGGCCTCACAGAGGGAGAGGTCACCGCTCTGACCGTCAAGGGCGACTACGACGACGGCCGGCTGGAGTACGAGGTGGCTTTCTGGTACAACAGCACCGAGTACGAGTACGACATCGACGGCACCACCGGCGCCGTCCTCAAGCAGGAGCAGGAGGCCCACGCCTCCGCCCCCTCCGACAGCATCATCTCCCCGGAGGCGGCCCGGGACGCGGCCCTGACCCACGCCGGGCTCAGCCTGGGCGACGTCTATGAGCTGGAGGTAGAGGCGGAGTTGGACGAGTGGATTCCCTGCTACCAGGTGGAGTTCAAGGCCGGCGGCATGGAATACGAGTACGAGATCAACGCCTCCACCGGCCAGATCCTGGCGGTGGAAAAGGACTGGGATTGATGGAAAAAGCGGGGCGCCCGGAGAAGTTCTCCGGGCGCCCCGCCTCTATTTCTCAGGACTCTTCCCGCCGGTCAAGGCAGCACAGGCTGAACAGATGGACCATTCTCTCCGCGTAATAGTCCATGCCGCACCGCTCCGCCAGCTTGGCCGCGTGGACGCAGTAGGCGGATACGCAGGAAAACCGCCGGTCCGGAAAGCGGCAGGGCTCCCCCTCCGCCCGCAGGCAGGGGCTGCACAGATCGCAGCCGCTGGCCCCCGCCATCAATCCGCCGCCGCAGCGCTCCAGCAGCGCCCGGGTCAGCCGGTTGTGCCGGGATTTGGCGTCCCTGATCTGCCTCTCATCCCGTCCGTCAAAGGGCCAGCGGGTCTGGAGCACCAGCGCCCGCCGGTAAGAGAGGAGCCGTTCCGCCATCTCCTCTGTCGTACCGCAGTCCGGCGGACAGGCGTAGTTGGCGCCATATTTCCCGCAGACGTTGTCCGCGCAGTATTTGCGAAAGGCCGGTTCCAGAGGGACCTCCTCCGTCTTCAGCACCGCCGCCCGGTCAAACCCCATCTCCCCGGCCAGCTCCAACAGCTCCCGGTCGGTCATACCCTCTCTCCTTTCTCCCCGCCAGGCCTCCGCGCCGGCGGGGCGGCTTTTTCTCAGCTCTCTTCCCAGCGCAGGGAGGCGGCGGGGTAGTCGATGCCGAACTTCTCCCGGAGCAGCGCCGCCAGTTCCTCCCGGCTTCCAGCCTCCGTCACAAATGTCTCCCCGCCCCGGCGTTCGGTCAGGGTGGCGTCCATCAGCGCCAGGCTGCCGTCGGCGGTGCGCAGGTTCAGCACCCGCTTCTTGGCGAACAGGGAGTCCGGATTTCTGGAGCAGTAGAAGTTATAGGGAACAAAATATGTCTCCTCCTGCGGGGCGGGCCAGAGCAGGATGACCTTCTCCCGCT
>CALXDE010000010.1 GCA_944386965.1 uncultured Oscillospiraceae bacterium | reverse complement strand
CAGACTGGTCAACCATCTTCACTGCAACCTTGTAAGCGCCCTCGGCCTCGGTGCGATTGCCTTCCGCGGCAGCAGCCTCGAACTTCTTCATGGCGGTTTTCAGAGCAGACTTGTTGGCCTTGTTGCGCTCGTTGCGGGCCTCGGCCACCAGCACACGCTTTTTAGCAGACTTGATATTCGGCAAACCAAACACCTCCTCCAATAGCGGATTTCGAGTCGGGAGAGACACTTCTCCCACGCAGAAATGTATTTTAGCATGTTGGAACCCATTTTGCAAGGGTTTTTTTCAATTTTCCCCGGCTTTTTTCGCATAAAATTCCCACCGGGGCGAAAACTAGGGGCGACACACAATATCTAGTGGGCAAAAAGGGGCGGATTCACAAATGGCGGGACAGCAGCGGACGGACCTGGCGGCGGAGAGCCGGGCCCTCTGGCAGGAGAGCGCGGGCGAGGCGGCCCGGCTGCGGGGGGTGGCGGCCCGGGACTACCGCCGCCGGGGCTTTCCCGTCACCCGGGTGGAGATCCTGGACGCGGCGGGGGCGGAGGCCCTGGGCAAGCCGGTGGGGACCTATGTGGCCGTGGACCTGCGGCCCTATTTCTCCCGCCGGCCCGCCCGCTTTGCCGGCGCCGTCCGGACCTTGGCCGAGGAGCTCGCGCCCCTGCTGCCGGAGGAGGGGGCGGTGCTGGTGGCGGGCCTGGGCAACGCCGCCATGACCCCCGACGCCATCGGCCCGGCGGCGGTGGGGCATCTGCTGGTGACCCGGCATCTGGGGGAGGCGGTGCCGGGGCTGCGGGGCGTGGCGGCGGCCGCCGCCGGGGTGCTGGGCACCACGGGCATGGAGGCCGCCGAGTGGGTCCGGGGTCTGGCGGAGCGGGTGGAGCCGGCGGCGGTCATCGTCATCGACGCCCTGGCCGCCCGGAGCGTGGAGCGGCTGTGCACGGCGGTGCAGATCGCCGACACGGGCATCGTCCCGGGCAGCGGCGTGGGCAACGCCCGCATGGCCCTCAACCGGGAGACGCTGGGGGTGCCGGTGGTGTCCGTCGGAGTGCCCACGGTGGTGGATGCGGCCACCCTGGCGGCGGACCTGCTGGGGGAGGGCGGGACGCCGGAGGCCCTGGGCCGCCGGGGCCGGGAGCTCTTTGTCACCCCAAAGGATGTGGACGCGCAGATCCGGGAGCTGGGCAAGCTGGTGGGCTACGGCGTGAACCTGGCCCTCCAGCGGGGACTCACGGTGGCGGACCTGGAGGCCCTGCTGGCCTGAGCCGCCGGCGGTGAGAGGGGGGGAGAGCCGGCGCTCTCCCCCCGCTTCTTTTCGCCGCCTCAGACGGTGATGACCTTGGCGGCCTGCTGCATGCGCTCCACGATGTCGTACATGTTGGAGACGGTCCCGGCCTTGAGCCGCTCCGTGAGGCCGTAGAAATTGAGGCAGGTGCCGCACACCAGCACGTCCGCCCCCCGCTGGATGAGGGCGCGGATGCTCTCCAGCACCTCCGCCTCCTCCCCGGCGGGCAGCTTCACCCCGCCGTTCATGAACAGCACGCAGGCCGGCAGGTCCTCCCCCTGGCTCAGGGTGTAGAGGAACATCTTCATCAGATTGCGCCCCAGGGTGTCATCTCCGCTGCCAATCGTCTCTTTCCCGATGAACACGGCGGTGCCGCAGCCGGCGCAGACCGGGGCGGCCGGAGCGGCGCTGGAGACGGGAACCTCCGCCGCCGTGCCGGAGAAGGAGACGGCATAGGTCCCGCCCCGCTCTGTGACAGCGGCGGTGAGGCCCCTGCTGCCGGCCAGGCGCTTGAGATTTTCCACGGCGATGGCGTTGTCCACCAGCACCGTCACGTCGCTGCCCCGCTCCTCCAGGGCCTTCCGGGCCAGGATCACCGGCATGGGGCAGGCCTTTCCGGTGGCGTCCAGGGTATAGGACATGGGGATTCCTCCAATCGTATTGTTTTTGCCAGTATAACGCTTTGATGCGAAAAAGTCAACGATCTCCGGTTGCGCCGGGGGGAAAACTGTGGTAGGATGAAGAAAATCGCGTGGGGAGGGATCGTCTGTGCGGGGGGAAAGCTACTATATGCTCTCTTTTCAGAGCACCCACAGCGCCATGGCGGCCCAGGCGCTGCTGCGGGAGCGCCTGCGGGTATGCGTCATGCCCACCCTGCGCCAGGTCAGCGCCTCCTGCGGCATCTCCCTGCGCATGGAGGAGGGGGACGGGGCGGCCTTCCTCCGCCTGGCGGAGGCGGGGTTCTACCGGATCTCCCCCTCCACCCTCTACCACGTGGGGGAGACGGTGGAGGCGGTGCGGGAATTTTGAGCGGGGCCGTCCGGGCTTGCCCGGCGGCCCCGCCGCGGGCTTTCCCGCCCTCAGTCGGGGAAGATGCCCGCGGCGTCCAGGGCGTCCAGGGCCGCGTCCTCGTCGCTGGCGGAGAGGGCGGCGGTTTTCAGCTGGAAGTCCAGATGGACCGCCTCCACCGCCCCGGAGCGCAGGAGCGCGGCCTGGGCCTCGTCGGCGCACTGGCGGCAGTGGCTCTTGCCCTCGCAGGACTGGCACTTGAGATAGGTGATGGTGTAGTGGTATTCCACGGCTTACTCCTCCTCAGCTTTCGGCAGGTTCCAGCGGTAGTGCCGGGCCAGCAGCCGCAGCACCACCGTCACCGTCATGCCCGAGAGGGCGGCGGCGGTGCCGTGGACGCTGGAGCGCTCCAGCAGGTAGAACGCCCCGCTGCCGGCGATGGCGGCCACGGCGTAGATGTGCTTGCGCAGCACGCCGGGGATGTCGGCGCACATCATGTCCCGGAGGATGCCGCCCCCCACGCCGGTGGTGAGGCCCAGGAAGACGCACAGAAAGGCGTTTTCCCCGTAGCCGGCCTCCATGCCCGCCTGGGTCCCCACCACCGCGAAGATGCCCAGGCCCACCGCGTCGCACAGGTTGTAGAGCAGGTCCATCTGCCCGGCCAGGCCCGTCCGGGAGCGGGGAACGATCCGGAAGACCAGAAACAGCGCCAGGGCCGTGGCCACGGCCAGGGCCACATACTCATAGCTGTAGAACATCCGGGGCGGGGTGATCCCCAGCAGGAGATCCCGCACCGTGCCGCCGCCCAGGGCCGTCACCACCCCCAGAAACAGGATGCCGAACAGATCCAGCCCCTTGTGGGCCGCCAGCATGGCCCCGGACAGGGCGAAGGCCACCGTGCCCACCAGTTCCGCGCCGTACAGCACCAGATCCACGCGCGCCACTCCTCTCGTTTTTTGACTCGCTGTCCATCATAGCACGGGCAGACGCCGCTGGCAAGGGAAAAGATGGCATCTTTCTCTTTACAGGCCGGGGATGTTTGGATATAATAGGTGGGAAATACTACGATTTGGAGTGAAAACAGCCATGCCTGTGATTGAATACGATTCCTATAAGCAGAAGCTGGGGGCCATGGGGCCGGAGCTTGACAAGCTGGCCGCGGCCCTGGATCTGGAGAGCGCCCGGGGGGAGATCGCCAAGCTGGAGGCCCAGGCCGCCGAGGACGGCTTCTGGAACGACCGGGAGGCCAGCGAGAAGGTGCTGCGCCGGACCAAGCAGCTCCAGAGCAAGGTGGGGAAGTACGACAAGCTCCACCGGGACTGGGAGGATCTGACCACCCTGGTGGAGATGGCCCAGGAGGAGGACGACGAATCCCTGCTCCCGGAGATCGCCGAGAGCTATGACCGCCTGGAGAAGGAGGTGGAGGAGGTGAACCTCGCCACCCTCCTCTCCGGGGAGTACGACGGCGCCAACGCCATCCTCCAGTTCCACGCCGGCGCCGGCGGCACCGAGGCCCAGGACTGGGCCCAGATGCTCTACCGCATGT
>CALXDE010000009.1 GCA_944386965.1 uncultured Oscillospiraceae bacterium | reverse complement strand
GTCCACCATGGCCTCGGTGGAGCCGATGGTCACCACCATCTCCGTCTCCGGGTCCAGCGCGCGGCCCATAAAGCGGCCGCACTTTTTGGCCAGGGCCTGGCGGAAGTTGGGGGCGCCCATGGTGATGGGGTACTGGTGGGGGCCGATGTGGCTGATCTCATCCAGCCGGTCCAGCATGGCCTTGGGAGGGTCAAAGTCGGGGAACCCCTGGGCCAGGTTGATGGCGTTGTTGGCGATGGCGATGCGGGTCATCCGGCGGATGACGGAGTCGGTGAATAGCTTGTTCTTTCTGCTCATTTCCTGCATGGCGGGTGTACTCCTTTGCTTCCAGATTTCTGCTTTGCCGCGAAGCACAAACAAATTCTTTTATACTCTACCACTTTTAATGGCTAAACGCAATGGCTAATTTGCGTGGGGCCCGCCCAGCAGCCGGTGAATGTTCCGCCAGTTCGGGCAGAACTGGTCCATCAGAGCCCAGAACCGGGGGCTGTGGCGGGGCTCCAGCAGGTGCGTCAGCTCGTGGATCATCACACACCGGAGACACTCCGGGGGCTTCTGAGCCAGCTGGAGACTCAGCCAGATCCGCCGCCTTGATACGCTGCACGTGCCCCAGCGGGTGCGCATGGCCCGGACGCGGACTTCCGCCGCCTGCTGGCCCACAATGGCCTCGCAATCCCGGCGGACGGCGGGGACGGCGGAGAGCAGCTCCTGCCGGTACCAGGCGTCCACAGCGGCCTTCCGCTGCTGGAGGGTGCTCCCCGGGGCGGCCCGGAGCACCAGAACGCCGCCCTCCAGGGCGGCGGAGCATTTCCCGTCGGCGGGCAGCACCCGCAGCGGACAGGGGCTGCCCCACAGGCTGAGTCTCTCCCCGGACACGTATTCCGGCGGGGGCGCGGAGGGCTTGCGTCCCGCCAGATGCCGGCGGAGCCAGTCCGCCCGGGCGGCGGCGAAGGCGCGGATGGCGGCGTCGGACATGCCCTGGGGCGCCGAGAGACAGACCCTCCCGTCAGCCCGGACGCGGAGGTAGAGGTTCTTGATCCGCTTTTTCTCCACCAGAATGGGAATGCCCTCCACCAGGATCTCCCTGCCGCCCGGAGAACGGCGGGCCGTGTCAGCCGTGGCGGAGTTCCTCCTCCACCATCCGCAGCTGCTCCACGGTGTTCACACCGATGAGCTCCGCCCCCTGGCAGGCGCAGCAGGCGCCCACCCTGTCTCCCTGCGCGCGGAGAATGGCGGGCACGTCGGTGAGATAGTACTCCTTCTGGGCGTTGTTGTTCTTCAGCTGGCTGAGAGCGGCGAAGAGCTTTTTGCTGTCAAACACATAGACGCCCACGTTCAATTCCCGGATGGCCTTCTGCTCCGGCGTGCAGTCCCGGTCCTCCACCACGCCCAGAAAAGCGCCGTCCTCCCCCCGGAGAACCCGGCCGTAGGGCAGGTCCCATTCGCAGGTGCCGGTGAGCAGGGTGCAGGCGTTTCCCGCCTCCTGATGGGCCCTGATCAGATTTTCGTAGGTGCCGCGCCGCAGCAGGGGCATATCGCCGTAGCAGATGAGGACCGGACCGTCGTAGTCGGCAAAGTGGTCCTTTGCCACGGCGACAGCGTGGCCGGTGCCCAGCTGGGGCTCCTGAACGGCGTGGGGATAGCCGCCGTAGACCGCCAGCACGTCCTCCCGGTGGTAGCCCACCACCAGGACGATATCTTTCTTATCCAAAAACGACAGATTCTCCAGCACATAGTGGAGCAGGGGCTTTCCATTGGCCTCCCGCATGACCTTGGGCAGAGTGATTCCCTCCGTCTGCAGCCGGGTGCCCTTTCCGGCTGCCAGGACAATGGCTTTACACATAGCGCTTCCTCCCAGTCAGTATGGTATTGCCTTGTAGCCCTTGTAGTATACCATACGGGGGAAAAAACGGAAAGCCCCTTCTGACGGCGGCCCGCTCTCCCGCGGCCTTGTTTTTTGGGAAGACAGCCGGTATAATAAAAGACTGTCAGATCAAGAAACCGACTGCCGGATACGGCAGGACGAGAGAGGAGAGAGAACCATGGAGCAACAACGTATCGGCCGGGTCCTGGATCAGATGGAGGCCCGGGGGCTCAGGCAGATGATCGTTTCCGCCCCCGCCGGCATCCGCTATCTCACCGGCGTGAGCATTCACCCGGGGGAGCGCCTGTTCGCCCTGTATCTCAGCAGGACAGGGTGCAAACTGATTCTCAACCGGCTGTTTGTGGTGCCCTCCACCGGGCTGGAGGAGGTCTGGGTCGGCGATACCGACGACCAGATCGCTCCGCTGGCGGCGGTGGTGGACCCGTCGCAGCCTCTGGGGGTGGACAAGGACTGGCCGGCCCGCTATCTGCTGCCCCTGATGGAGCGGTGCCCGGGGATGCGGTGCGTCGTGGCCTCGGACTGCGTGGACGCGGTCCGGGCGGTGAAGGACCGGGAGGAGCGGGAGAAGATGGCGGCGGCCTCGGCCCTCAACGACCGGTGTATGGAGGAGCTGAAAAACTGGTTCCACGCCGGCATGACCGAGCGGGAGTGCGCGGCCCAGATCAGCGGCCTCTACCGGAAATACGGCGCCAGCGGCGTCAGCTTTCAGCCCATTGTGGCCTTCGGCGCCCACGCGGCGGACCCCCACCACGTCAGCGATGACACCGTGGTGCGGGAGGGGGACTGCGTCCTGGTGGACACCGGCTGCGTGCTGGATGGATACTGCAGCGACATGACCCGGACCTACTACTTCCGCTCCATGACCGAGCGGGACCGGGCCATCCACGACCTGGTTCGGGAGGCCAACGAGCTGGCGGAGGCGGCCATTCGTCCGGGCGTCCCCCTGCGGGAGGTGGACCGGATTGCCAGGGAGCACATTGCCGCCGCCGGCTATGGCCCCAACTTTACCCACCGCCTGGGGCATTTCATCGGCATCGAATGCCATGAGAGCGGCGACGTCAGCGCGGTGACGGATCTGGTGGCGGAGGAGGGTATGTGCTTCTCCATTGAGCCGGGGGTCTATCTGCCCGGCGAGACAGGCGTGCGGGTGGAGGATCTGGTCCTGGTCACGGCGGAGGGCTGCCGGGTGCTCAACCGCCTGGAGAAGCGGGCGGAGGTCACCGGATAAGGCGGCGAGAGAGCGCCGCCGCGGCGCCCGGGCTGTCAACTGTTTTTGAACTTCTTTTTTTGACAAAAATATTCTTTTGTTTTTGGGCACATATACGAATTTGCGGAAAGTCCCCGGAAAGGCCGCGAAAAATCCCCCATAGGAGGATTTTGGACTTGCTTTTTGAACGAAAATTTGCTAAAATGAACACAATGCTTGCTAAAAGTGTGACAAAAGTGCAGCAAAATCGGTTCCGTTGAGACATTTTCCAGAGAAAGGAGCGTTTGAAAGCGGGAAACCCGCTTTCGGCAAAAGGCATTTATGAAACTGATCACTGTCGAACAAATGGAAGCCGCAACCCAGCGACTGCTGGAAACCGGCGCCCAGGTAGGCGCAGACTCCTGGCAGCAGCGCGTCAAGAACCAGACCCCCCACTGCAAGTTTGGCGAGGAGGGCACCTGCTGCCGCATCTGCTCCATGGGCCCCTGCCGCATCACCCCCAAGGCGCCCAGAGGCATCTGCGGCTGCGACGTCCACGGCATCGTGGCCCGCAACTTCCTGCGCTTCACCGCCGGCGGCAGCGCCACCCACTCCGACCACGGCCGCGAAATCTGCCACACCCTGTATCAGACCCGCGAGGGCGGCAACTACACCGTCAAGGACCCCGAGAAGCTCAAGAGAATCGCCGGCGAGTGGGGCGTGGAGACGGAGGGCAAGGATATCTATGACCTGGCCCATGAGATGGCGGAGACGGCCCTCATGGAGTACGGCAAGCCCTTCGGCATTCAGCGTTTCCTCAGCCGCGCCCCCGAGCACACCCGTGAGCTGTGGCACAAGGCCGGCATTGAGCCCCGGGCCATCGACCGCGAGGTTTCCCAGGCTCTGCATATGACCCACATGGGCTGCTCCTCCCTGCCCGAGGCTCTGATCCGTCAGGCGCTGCGCTGCGGCCTGAGCGACGGCTGGGGCGGTTCCATGTGCGGCACCGAGTTCTCCGATGTCATGTTTGGCACGCCCAAGCCCATCGATACCACCGCGAACCTGGGCGTTATGGAGAAGGACATGGTGAACATCGTGGTCCACGGCCACGATCCCTCCCTGTCTGAGATGATCGTGCTCTATGCCCAGGACCCCGAGATGCTGGCTATGGCCAAGGCCAACGGCGCCAAGGGCATCAACATCTGCGGCGTGTGCTGCACCGCCAACGAGGTGGCCATGCGCCACGGCATCCCCATGGCCGGCAACTTCCTGCAGCAGG
>CALXDE010000008.1 GCA_944386965.1 uncultured Oscillospiraceae bacterium | reverse complement strand
TGGCATAGGCGCCGTAGGTGGCGCGGTAGCGCTCCAGCAGGTCCGGGGGCAGCACCATGCAGGCGATGCGGATGCTGGGGGCCAGGCTCTTGGAGAAGGTGGAGAGGTAGATCACCGGCCCGCTCTGTCCCCCCAGCCCCTGGAGGCTGGGGAGGGGGCGGGTGTCGAAGCGGAACTCCGCGTCGTAGTCGTCCTCGATGATGTACCGCCCGGGCTTGGCCGTGGCCCACCGGAGGAGCTGGCCCCGCCGCCCGGCGGGCATGGTGACGCCGGTGGGGAAGTGGTGGCTGGGGGTGACGCAGCAGAGGTTGGCTCCGCTCTCCTCCAGGGCGGAGACGCTCAGCCCCCCCCGGTCGATGGACACGCACCGGCAGGCAAGGTCGCTGTTGCGCAGGATCGTCCGCACCCGCTGGTAGCCGGGGTTCTCGATGGCCGCCACGCCCCCCTTGAGCAGGTGGGCCGCCAGCCCCAGCAGGTACTCCACCCCGGCACCCACCACCATCTGCTCGCTGTCGCAGACCACTCCCCGGTAGGTGGCCAGGTACTCCCGGACGGCCTCCCGCAGCTCCCGGTCCCCCTGGCGGTGGCCGTGGAGAAGGAGCTCTGGGGCGTCGTAGAGCAGGCCCTTCTGGATGCGGCCCCAGGTGCGGAAGGGGAAGAGGGCCGTGTCCACCGACCCGGTGGAGAGATCAAACCGGGGGGGCGGTTCCTCCTGCGGCGCGGGCAGCCGGACCGGAGAGGCGGCGGGCGCCGGGGGGGAGAGAGGCTGGCTCACCGCCTGGACGAAAAAGCCGCTGCGCGTCCGGCTCTCCAGGTAGCCCTCCGCCGAGAGCATCTGGTAGGCGGTGTCCACCGTGTTCACGCCCACCGCCAGCTGGGAGGCCAGGGTGCGCTTGCCCGGGAGCTTTGTCCCGGCGGGCAGTTCCCCGGAGCGGATCTGGGCCAGCAGGGCCTCATAGAGCTGCTGGTAGAGCGGCGTGGAACGCGTACTGTCCAAAGTGAATGGCAACTGGAGCATTTTGGAACCTCCTCTCCAAACTGAGCCCATAAAAAAATCCCGTTCTGGGTATTTCAATAGAACCAGATGGGGCTATAATAGCATCAGAAACCGGGACCGTCAAGAGGTCCCCCAAGGAGTGAGCGAGTATGAACATGCGCAAGGAGCAGAAGCTGATTGTGAAGATCTGCGCGGTGGCCATGATGGCGGCCATCGTGTTTGTGGGGAACTACCTGCGGGTGAAGATCCCCGTGAGCTTGGGGGGGACCACCTCCTTCACCCTGGCCAATATTTTGTGCGCCCTGGCGGGGCTGCTGCTGGGGCCCTGGTGGGGCGGCCTGGCGGCGGGCCTGGGCAGCGCCATTTACGACATGCTGGACCCGGAGTATATCGTAGAGGCCCCCATCACCTTCCTCACCAAGGGGATGTACGGGCTGGTGGCCGGGCTGGTGCTGTACTATGTCTTCAAGAACAGCAGGGAGAAGTACGGCCCCCAGGCGGCGGCCACGGCCTGTTCCGCGGTGGCGTACCTGCTGGTCTATTCGGTGAAGAACTTCTTCTATAACGCCATGTTCCTGGAGGGCCTCACCGAGCCCATCCAGTGCTGGATCGTGGTGGCCTCCAAGCTGCCCGCCTCCGTATTCAACGGCGTGGTGGCGGTGGTGTTCGCCCCCATCCTGGGGGTGGCGCTGATGAAGGCCATGCGTGCCGCTCATCTGGACCGGATGATCGCGTAGACCATTTCAGGGGAAACGGCGATACGGTTTCCCCGCCGGGGCCCGGGGGACGCGTCTCCCGGGCCCTTCTGCTGTGAGATTGCGATAAAAATGCGGGAGGTAGCCCGGAGGGATTTTGTCAAATTTGTGGATTTGAAAAAATTCCCTTGACAAGGGCGGCGGCAGGGGAGTACAATGCACCCAAATTGAAACGCTATGATAGAGGCGCGGTTACGAAGAGTATCGGACACGGCCGGGGCAAATGCCGGTCCGGGAAAGGCGTCGCCGCCGAAGGAGCAGGGAATGTGCCCACGTCCCTCCCCCTGGGCCGACGGAGAACATCCGGCGGACTGTCACAAAGCGAATTTGTGAAGCGCTATCATGGTGGACGGTCAAGGGTCCGGTCCGCCGGATGTTTGCTTGTTTGCCATGAATGCAAATTCATGGCATTTCTTTTTTGTAAATTTTTTGGAAGAAGAGGTAAGCAAACATGAGAAGAAGAATCCTTGCAACCGTCCTGGCCGCCCTGATGGCCCTGTCCCTCACCGCCTGCGGCGGCAACAACACATCCAGCAACAATACATCCGGCAATAACGCCGGGAACGACGCCGGCGGCAGCACCGCCAATGACACCGCCGACGACGCCGGCGAGGCCGTCTCCTCCGGCGTGGAGGACGGCGTGTTCACCGTGGGCATGGAGTGCGCCTACGCCCCCTACAACTGGACCCAGATGGACGACTCCAACGGCGCCGTGCCCATCTCCAACGTCCCCGGTGCCTACGCCAACGGCTATGACGTGATGATCGCCCAGATGATCTGCGAGGCCAACGGCTGGGAGCTGGAGGTTGTCTCCAGCGCCTGGGACTCCCTGACCCCCGCCGTCCAGTCCGGCACCATGGACGCCAACATCGCCGGCCAGTCCATGACCGCCGACCGCATGGCCGAGGTGGACATGGCGGGCCCCTACTACTACGCTGACATCGTCTGCCTGACCACCGCCGACAGCCCCTATGCCTCCGCCACCTCCATCGCGGACCTCGCCGGCGGCAAGTGCACCGCCCAGTCCGGCACTATCTGGTATGACTCCTGCCTGCCCCAGATCGAGAATGCCGAGCTGCTGGCCCCGGCGGAGACTGCCCCGGCCATGATCATGCAGCTCCAGACCGGCACCGTGGACTTCATCTGCACGGACCTGCCCACCGCCATGGGCGCCGTGGCCAAGGACGACAGCCTGGTGATCCTGAACTTCGCCGGCACCGACGGGGACTTCCAGTT
>CALXDE010000007.1 GCA_944386965.1 uncultured Oscillospiraceae bacterium | reverse complement strand
TCTCCACCACGCCGGACAGGGAGATCACCGCGATGTCGCTGGTGCCGCCGCCGATGTCCACCACCATGTGCCCGTCGGGCTTGGCGATGTCGATGCCCGCGCCGATGGCCGCCGCCACCGGCTCCTCAATGAGGTACACCTTCCGGGCGCCGGCCTGGATGCCCGCGTCGATGACGGCGCGCTCCTCCACCTCGGTGATGCCCGAGGGGACGCAGATGATGATGCGGGGCTTGAAGAGCATGAAGCCGCTGACCTTGCGGATAAACTCCCGGAGCATCCGCTCGGTCATGTCGTAGTCGGAGATGACCCCCTCCCGCAGGGGACGGATGGCCACAATGTTCCCCGGGGTGCGGCCCAGCATCTGCCGGGCTTCCTCCCCCACCTTCAGAAGCTTGCCGGTGTTCTTGTCAATGGCAACCACGCTGGGCTCGTTGAGGACCACGCCCTTGCCCTTCACATATACCAGAACGGAAGCGGTACCCAGGTCGATGCCGATATCTTTCGCCAAAGCGCACATATCTTCCACCTCATTACTTTCTGTATGCTCTCTATTGTAAGCAGATTTGCCTGCTTGTACTCCGAAACGGTCCTAATATATGATTATAACCAGCTAACGGCGTTTTTGCAAGTAAATAATCCGGGACTTTTCCGCCGTTTCCCCGGTATATCTGCACAATTTGCGGCGCTTTTGCCCGGCGAACCGGCCCGAGGCCGTCCCGAGGCCCGGGGCGCGGGCGGGAAATATCACAAACTGCCCCCGCGGTCCGTGAAGTCCGACGGATTTTCCGCGGCCTCGCCGGACGGCTTTTCCGCGCCGGGGGTGGCCAGGGCGCAGCCCACTACCCCGGCGGCGCCCGCCGCCAGCAGCGCCGCGGCACAGGCGGTCATGGTGGAGCCGGTGGTGAGCACATCGTCTACCAGGAGGAACCGTCTGCCCGCCACCGCCGCCCCATCCCTCACGCGGTAGGCGTTTCGCACGTTCTCCCGCCTTGCCGCCGCGTCGGTGAGCCCGGACTGGGCCGGGTTGTCCCGGGTCTTCTCCAGCACCGCCTCCGCCCGGGTGCCCCACAGGGCCGCCATGGCCTGAGAGAGCAGGCGGCTCTGGTCATAGCCCCGCTGCTTGAGACGCTTTTCGCTCACGGGCACAAAGGTTACCGCGTCGAACTGCCCCGCGAGGTGCTCCGCCGCGGTCTGGGCCATGTACCGGGCGAACACGGCGGCGGTCTGCCGCCGGCCGTGGAACTTGAGGCCGTGGACGCCCGCGCGCACCATGTCCTGGTAATAGAAGGTCACGGCGCAGGGACCAAAGTCCAGAGCGCGGCACACTAGGCCCTCCTCCACATAGGGGAGGGCCTTCTCACACCCCGCGCACACGCCGCCTGCCTCCCCGTCCAGAAGTTTGCCGCAGAAGGCGCACCGGGGCGGGAAGAGCAGGTCCAGAAACATTCCCCACAGGCTCATTTGCGCTTTTTCCGGGGATAGGGCTTGGGCTCATCGGTAAGGCCCAGGAGATAGTCTACACTGGTCTGATAGATCTCTGAAAGGTGAATCAGATGCTCCAGTCCGATTTCCGTCACACCGTTCTCATAGGCGCAATAAGAGGTACGACTGGTGTGCAGCATTTCGGCTACCTGCTTCTGCGACCAGTCGTGATCCTCCCGTAAATTCCGAATCCGTTCATAAATTGCCATGGAATTGCCCTCCATGGCCCAAAGTATAAAATGTCAGAAATCTTGCCATTGTATTATGGCAGGAATTCTGACACCCATACTTTTTCTTATGAAAATTCCAGGACCCGGCGGGGGATGGGAGGGTTCACACCGGAACCCGCGGGAGAGAGCGGCCCGGAAAGCGATGCCCCGCTCCCGGAGGGAGCGGGGCATCAAGCCGCTTACTGTTCTTCGTCCTCGATGTGATAGGCCGTGTCGAAGTTCCAGGGACTGCCGCCCACCAGGCAGCCGCCGTCCACATGGTAGGCCTGGCCGGTCATATAGCTGGAGGCGTCGGAGGCCAGCAGCAGCACCATGCCGATCAGCTCGCTGGGCTCGCCGGGCCGGCGCATGGCGATGCGGTCCCGCAGCCACACAGAGCGGGTGGGATGGTCCCAGGTCACCTGGCTCAGGGGGGTCAGGAAGTGGCCCGGGCTGATGCAGTTGGCGCGGATGCCGTACTGGGCCCACTCCACGGCCATGGAACGGGTGAGAGCCCGCACGCCGCTCTTGGAGGCGCCGTACACCGAGCAGCCGCCCAGCATATCCTCGTCGTTGTGGGAACCGATGTTGATGATGTTGCCGCTGCGCTGCTGGAACATGTGCTTGCCCACCTCCTGGGACATCATAAAGACGCCCTTGAGGTTGACGTTCATGATCCGGTCGTAGGTGGACTCCGCCACATCCAGGAGCCCCTCCCGGCGGTTGATGCCCGCCACGTTGATGAGAACGTCGATCCGGCCGAACTCGGCGATGACCGCGTCCACACAGGCCTTGATCTGTTCCACGCTGGTGACGTCCAGGTCATAGGCCTTGGCCTTCAGCCCCTCATCCCGCATCTTCTGGGCCAGCTCCTTTGCCGGGGAACGATCCAGATCCCCGATCAGAACCGTGCCGCCCGCCTTGGCCAGGGCCTCCGCCATGGCGGCGCCCAGGCCGCCGGCCGCGCCGGTCATCAGGATAATCTTTCCCTCCAGGGAAAATACACTCTCCAAATACGATCCAATGCTGGACATGCTAACTGCCTCCCTTTATCTTCTGCCATGTGATCCATGGTCAGGACCTGTCCGCTGCCGGCCTGGACCGGGAGCGGCGCTGCCCAACCTGTACTTGTATGTTGTATTACAAGTTGGGGCCCATACAATCTGCGCTTTCCACCGCTGAGCACATTGCTCTTGCCTCATACTTACTACAGAATCCACCGGCTGTCAACGGTTTTTTGCGTTATCCCGAACGATTTTACGAATTGTAGAAATTTTGACAAAATCTTTATCGATACTGCACAAAGCCTGGAGGGGCAGTTCCTCAGCGCCACAGGACATCTCCCGCCGGTCGTCCGGAGAGCCGCCGGCGGGCATGGGGGCGGAATTGTGCGGCTTTCATAAAAAATTTCGCGGTTTTTGCTGTTCCGGCCAATCTTTTTCCTTTTATAAAAAAAGACTTGACATGCGGCCGGGAATTGACTATTCTGTACTTACAGGGAAGTTGTATAACAACTAACAACTCCGTTCCCGGTGTTCGGGCGGGGCAGGAAGGAGCGGCCGCGGAGAATGATTGAGCCCATTCGGAAAGTCAATGTGAGCAAGCAGGTCTTTGACCAGATGCTGGAGATGATCTACAGCGGGCAGTGGAAATCCGGCGACCGCCTGCCCTCCGAGCTGGAGCTGTGCGGCCTGTTCGGCGTCAGCCGGGTCACCATCCGCCAGGCCATTCAGAAGCTGGCGGCGCTGGATCTGGTGGAGACGCGCCACGGCGAGGGCTCCTTTATCAAGGATGTCTCCCCCGGCGGGAGCATGAACGCGCTGATGCCGGAGATTTACCTCCGGGGCGGCGAGGACGCCCTGCGGCAGGTGCTGGAGTACCGGGAGATCATCGAGGTGCACTCCTGCCGCCTGGCGGCGGAGCGGGCGGAGGCGGAGGATTGCCAGGTCCTGCGGGAGAATGTGGCGCTCATGGAGCAGATGGTCAGCGCCGAGGACAGCAAGGGATTTGCCCAGGCGGACCTGGACTTTCACCTGCAGATCGCCCGCATGACCCGCAACAGCATCATCCTTCGAATCCATGAGATTCTCGGCACGATCCTGATGGGCGCCATGCACGACACCATCCGGCGGATGGGCTTCATGGGGCTCTGGTACCACCAGGCGATTCTGGAGGCCATTGAGCAGCGGGACGGCGACCGGGCGGCCGCGCTGATGCAGGAACACCTATCCAATAACAGGCGCTTCTTTTCCACCGAAGAAAATGAACATACAACAAACGCTTAACCAGGAGGACAGATTATGGCAGATCGTCAGAAGCTTCTCGCAGACCTTTCGCAGAAGGCCAAGCAGCTGCGCCGGGATGTGATCGTCAGCATCGGCGTGGGCGTGGCGGGACACATCGGCGGTTCCTTCTCCAGTGCCGATATTGTTTCCGCGCTCTATTTCTACAAAATGCACCATGACCCCAAGAATCCCCACCTGCGGGATCGGGACCGCTTCCTGCTCAGCAAGGGCCACGTGGGCGTCCTGCAGTACGCCGCCCTGGCCGAGAGCGGCTACTTCCCCGTGGAGGATCTGAAGCACACCAAGGAGATCGGCTCCTATCTCCAGGGCCATCCCGACGTGATCAAGACCCCCGGCATCGAGGCCGGCACCGGCTCCCTGGGCCAGGGGCTCTCCATCGGCCTGGGCATGGCACTGGGCCTGCGCCTGAACCAGATTCCCCGCAAGGTCTATGTGCTCTGCGGCGACGGCGAGCTGGCCGAGGGCCAGATCTGGGAGGCCGCCATGGCGGCTTCCGCGTTCCACACGGACAATCTGGTGGCCATTGTGGACCAGAACGGGCTTCAGGCCAACGGCCGGGTGGTGGACCGCTTCAACACCAACCCCCTGCCGGAGAAGTGGGCGGCCTTTGGCTGGCATGTGATCGAGATTGACGGCCATGACATGGGCCAGATCGTGGATGCGCTGGACGCGGCGGACACCGTCAAGGGTCAGCCCACCGTGATCATCGCCCACACCGTCAAGGGCAAGGGCCTGAGCTTCGCGGAGAACCAGGTGAAGTTCCACAACGGCACCCTCACCGAGGAGACGTATCAGCAGGCGCTTGCGGAATTAGCCTAAGGGGAAGGAGTATTTAAATATGGCTTACAACAACCAGAGAGAGGCCTACGGCCAGACCCTTGTCGCACTGGGAAAAGAGAATGAGGACATCGTGGTCCTGGACGCCGACCTGGGCGGGTCCACCATGGGCAAGTATTTTGAGGCCGCCTATCCGGAGCGGCACTTTGAAATGGGAATCGCGGAGGCCAACATGACCTCCGTGGCGGCCGGCCTGGCGCAGACAGGCAAGATCCCCTTTACCAACTCCTTCGCCGTGTTTGCCGGCGGCCGGGCCTTTGACCAGATCCGCCAGACCATTGCCATCGGCAAGCTCAACGTGAAGATCTGCGGCTCCTCCTCCGGCCTCTCCGATTTCGGCGACGGCGCTACCCACCAGTGCGTGGAGGACATGGCCATCTTCCGGGCGGTGCCCAACATGACCGTGATCTGCCCGGCTGACGCCAATGAGACGGTGGCCGCCACGAAGGCCATTGCCGCGTATGTCGGCCCCTGCTATATGCGGCTCAACCGCAACGATTATGACAACGTTACTCCGGAGGACCGTCCCTTCACCATCGGGATGCCCTATGTCCTGCGGGAGGGCACGGATGTCGCCGTGTTTGCCTGCGGCGTCATGGTGGGCAAGGCCCTGGAGGCGGCAGAGGCTCTGGCGGACCGCATCTCCGTGAAGGTCATCAATGTCCCCACCATCAAGCCCCTGAACCAGGAGGCGGTCGTGGAGCTGGCCAAGCCCTGCAAGGCTGTGGTCACGGCAGAGGAGCACAACGTCCAGGGCGGCCTTGGCAGCGCCATTGCGGAGGCCATGGCCCGTCAGCCCAAGCCCATGGAGTTCGTGGGCGTGGAGGACCACTTCGGCTGCAGCGCCCACAACTATCCGGAGCTGCTGGCCTACATGGGCCTGACCAAGGAGCACATTATGGAGGCCGTGGAGCGCATGTACCAGGCGTAATGCCTGCCTGTTTGCATCTATTTTATAAAACTGGAGGTTATTAGCATGAAAGTAGGATTTGTAGGACTGGGGATCATGGGGCGGCCCATGTGCAAGAATCTGCTGAAGGCGGGATACGAGGTCACGGCGTATGACCCGTTTGCCCCGGCGGCGCTGGATGATGTGGTGTCCTGCGGGGCCAAGCGCGGCAGCAGCAATGCCGACGTAGCCAGCAAGAGCGATGTGGTCATCACCATGGTGCCCAACTCTCCCAACGTGCGCGCGGCCGTTCTGGGCGAAGGCGGCGTGCTGGAGGGGGCCAAAGAGGGGCTGGATATCATCGACATGAGCTCCATCGCGCCCCTGGAGTCCAAGGCCATCGCCGAGGAGTGCGCCAAGCATGGCGTGCAGATGATGGACGCCCCGGTTTCCGGCGGTGAGCCCAAGGCCATCGACGGCACGCTGTCCATCATGTGCGGCGGCCCCAAGGCCCTGTTTGACAAGTACTATGAGCTGCTGAGCGTCATGGGCGGGTCCGTGGTCCACTGCGGCGATGTCAACGGCGCGGGCAACACGGTGAAGCTGGCCAACCAGATCATTGTGGCGGTGAACATTGCCGCCTGCGCGGAGGCTTACTCCCTGTCCACCATGGCGGGTGTGGACCCGCAGAAGGTGTTTGACGCCATCCGGGGCGGTCTGGCCGGCAGCACGGTCATGGATGCCAAGGTGCCCATGATGATGGCGGGCAACTTCAAGCCCGGCTTCCGGATTGATCTGCACATCAAGGATCTGAACAACGCCCTGGACACCGGTCACAATCTGGGCACGCCGCTGGCCCTGACCGCGCAGGTGCAGGAGATGCTCTACTGGCTCCACAACCACGGCTGCGGCAGCGATGACCACAGCGCGATCCTCAAGTACTACGAGCAGATTACCGGCACCGAGGTCCGCAGCAAGTAATTCGTCCCACACAGAGAGGCGAGGGAATTTTCCCTCGCCTCTTTTATTTCGGATATTTGTTGTGGAGTGGCGCCGGCTGTTCAGAATTTGAGCCGCAGGGCCGTGTCACCCAGGGCGATTTCGTCGCCGCTGCGCAGGATGCTGGGCATTTCCACCCGGGCGCCGTTGAGGAAGGTGCCGTTCTGAGAGCCCAGATCCTCCAGGTAAACCACCCCGCCAGCCAGGAAGACCCGGCTGTTGCGCCGGGAGATGGCCGGATCATCAAAAACAATGTCGCAGGCGCTGTCCCGTCCGATGGTCAGCTCCTTTGTCAGGGTGAACTCCTCGCTGGAACCGGCATAGGCGCCCCGGAGCACCTCCAGACGGACATAGACGCCCCCCGGGCCGCCCTCCGGGACCGGAGGCGGCTGGACCGGCGGAGATGCCGCAGCCTGCCGTTTCCCCTTCCGGCGCAGGAAGACTGCCAGCACAATCACCGCCAGCACCAGGAGGGTTCCGCCCCCTACCAGGAGGTCATCCATGGAGAGGCCCGAGGTGTCAGCCGGCGTATCTTCCTGCGGAGCGGCTGCCCCGGCGCTCTGCGCTCCAGAGCCCGAGGGCGGAAGGACTCGGTCCGGTTCCTCCTGAACCGGCGCCTCCGCCGCGCCGCCTCCGCCCTCCGGGAAGGACACCTCCGTCTCCGCCCGGCACACCAGCTCCGCGCCGGCGGAGAAGGTGATGGAAACCGGCTCCGCCTCGCCGGTGCCGCTGTAGCCCCCCAGGGCAAAGCTGGTCACATAGAGCCCGGCGCTCTCAGCCGCCAGTTCCTCCGCCGCCGCGGCGGCGGAAGAGCCGTCCACCGTCCAGTGCCGTCCGCCGGAGGCTTCCGCCAGGGCGGCAAGACTCCCCTGGGCCGTCTCATCGCCGCCAAAGCCCACCGAGTGGAGCATCGCGTCCGAGGCGGTGAGACGCTCCAGCAGCTCGTCGTGGGAGACGGTGCCGTCCGCGTCGTACTCCACCGCGTCGCTGAGGACCACGATGTCCCGCAGCTCATTGCCGGTCCGGGGCAGGCCCTCCAGGTAGTCCAGGGCCCCGCTGATGCCGCTCAAAAGGCGGGAGCTGGTTTCGGTATACGCCACCGCCTCCACCGCCCCGGAGAGCTCCTCTGGCGCGATATCCTCCTCCACTAGGGAAAATTCCGCCCCAAAGGTGGCCAGAAGAAACCGGGTATGCGCTCCGGCGGTCTGGGAGAGCGCGTCAGCATAGGCCACGATCGCCTCCCGATAGCCTGGCATGGAGGTGGAGGCGTCCAGCAGCAGAAGATAGGTCACCGGGGACCCGGCCTGCCGCACCGTCTCCAGATTGCCGGAGGCGGCAAAGGTCCGCGTGCCGATGCCGGCCTCCGCCTTGGTGATGGGGGCCTCGCTGCCGGTGAGCTCCACATAGGCGTACAGGGTGTCCCCCTGCACGAAGGCCCGAATCACCCGCGCCGACGCCGCGGCTGAGACGTTGACGCCCAGCAGCGCCGCCAGGACCAGGGACAGGGCCGGTGTCCAAAGCCGTTTCATGGTTCATCCTCCACAAATACCGTGATGAGCGAGAAGTTGTCGTTCCCCGGAGGGGTGCGGCGGATGTGGCGCAGCAGCATCCGCTCCGCCCAGTCTGCCGGAGATGCCGCCTTGCACAGGTCGGCCTGCATCTCCTCGTTGTAGACGTACTCCCAGAACCCGTCGGAGCAGAGGAGAAAGGCGTCTCCCTCTGCGACCGTGCCCTCCCCGGCCTCCGGCTGGCAGGACTCCTTTCCCAGTACCCGCAGAAGGCTGGAGCGGTCGTCGTCGTGGTAGACGTCCATGTAGGAGATCTCCCCGCCCAGAAATTTCTTATAGGTCACCGAGTGATCTCTCGTCACCTCTGTCAGCTCCCCGCCGGAGAAGCGGTAGAGCCGGGAGTCCCCGATGTGGGCCCACACCGCCCGCTCCCCGTCGACGCACAGGGCCACGGCGGTGGTCTTCATGTCCTCCTGTCCCGGCACCGCCTGCTGCTCCCGCAGGGCGCGGTTGGCCTCCCGGAACAGCTCCAGCAGGGCGTCCCGGTCGGGGGAAGTCTCCCCTGTGCAGCCGGAGAAGATCACATCCGCGGCCAGGGCGGAGGCTACCTCGCCGCTCTGGTGGCCCCCCAGGCCGTCGGCCACCAGGAAGGCCCCCCGGCCCTCCTGGGCGGCGCAGCGGACGCTGTCTTCGTTGTTCTCCCGGCCGCCCCGGTTGGTATACATGTATGCGGATAGCTTCATATCTTACTCCACATCCAGATAGATGGTGTTCTCCACCTCCCCCAGGTAGATGGAGCTCTTGGGGGGGAGCTTGGTGGGCACATCCGGGGCCAGACGCTGGCCGCCGGCCAGGAAGGTGCCGTAGGACGAGTGGAGGTCCGTCACCACAAAGACCTGCTCCCGCTCGTCAAAGAATACCTGGCAGTGGTGGGAGCTGACGCCGGGGGTGTCGTCCCGGTACACCAGGCGGCAGGTGGCGCTGTCCCGGCCCACCTGCACCGGCTGGTGGTGCAGGGGCACCGCCATGCCGCCGTGCTGGGCGGCCAGGGAGCGCAGCACCGGCGCGGCGGGCTTGGCCTGCTGG
>CALXDE010000006.1 GCA_944386965.1 uncultured Oscillospiraceae bacterium | reverse complement strand
TCTCCCCGGACTTCGCCCTCTGGAGCGGCAACGACGACATCACCCTGCCCCTTATGGCCATCGGCGGCAGCGGCGTCATCTCCGTGTGGGCCAATATCATGCCCCGGGCCTGCCACGACATGGTGATGGACTTCCATGCCGGCCGGCGGGAGCAGGCGGTGGAGACGGCGGTGAAGTACCTGGATCTGATGAACGGTCTGTTCATGGAGGTAAACCCCATCCCCGTCAAGACCGCCCTCAACCTCATGGGCTGGGACGTGGGCCCCTTCCGCCTGCCGCTGTATGAGATGAGCGAGGACCACCGGGCGGCCCTGGGCCGCCTGCTGGAGAAGGCGGGGCTGCTGGCATGCGGATTTTTCTGACCGGCCGGGGCCGCATGGGGCGACTCATGGAACAGACTGCCGCAGCCGCGGGGGACAGCGTGGCGGCATCGGTGGGCCGGGACAATCTCCGCTCCCTGGATACCATGGGCGCCGCGGCGGATGTGGTCATGGACTTCTCCAGCCCGGCCGCCCTTCCCGCCGTGGCGGCCTATGTCCGCCGCACAGGCACGCCCCTGCTCTCCGGCACCACCGGGTATACACCGGAACAGATGGAGACGTTTGACCATCTGGGGCAGTTTGCCCCCGTGCTCCACAGCGCCAACTTCTCCGTGGGCATCGCGGTGTTGCGCCGGGTGCTCTCGGAAATCAGCGGCGTGCTGCGGCCGGACTTCGACATTGAGATCGTGGAAACCCACCACAACCAGAAAGCGGACGCCCCCAGCGGCACGGCGAAGCTGCTGCTGGAGGCCATCGATCCCCGCCACGAGCTGACCCCGGTCTACGGACGGGAGGGGTTGTGCGGCAGGCGGGGAAAGAACGAGGTGGGGGTCCACGCCCTCCGGGGCGGCACCGTGGCCGGGCAGCACACCGTCCACTTCTTCGGGGTGGACGAGATGCTGGAATTTACCCACGCCGCCGCATCCCGGCAGATTTTTGTCAACGGCGCCCTGCACATGGCCCGGAAGCTGCAAAATTTTCCCAACGGCCGCTATGACCTGCAGGAGATCCTGTTTGGAGGAACTACCCTATGATGACAGCCCAGGAGATCATCGCCTACATCGGAAACGCGGAAAAGAAGACGCCGGTGAAGGCCTATATCAACGAGAAGCGCCCCATTGATTACGGCGGCGCCACCGTCTTTGGCGAGGGGCGCAGCAAGGTGGTGTTCGGCGAGTGGCAGGAGCTTGCCCCCATCCTCGCCGCCCACGCGGAGGACATCGCCGACCTGGTGGTGGAAAATGACCGGCGCAACAGCGCCATCCCGCTGCTGGACCTGAAGGGCATCAACGCCCGGATCGAGCCCGGCGCCATCATCCGGGAGCAGGTGTCCATCGGGGACAACGCGGTCATCATGATGGGAGCGATCCTCAACATCGGGGCGGTGGTGGGTCCGGGCACCATGATCGACATGGGCGCTGTCCTGGGCGGCCGGGCCACCGTGGGCAGCCGCTGCCACGTGGGAGCGGGGGCCGTCCTGGCCGGGGTCATCGAGCCCGCCAGCGCCACGCCGGTCATCGTGGAGGACGATGTGCTCATCGGGGCCAACGCCGTGGTGATCGAGGGCGTCCGCATCGGCCGGGGCGCCGTGGTGGCCGCCGGGGCTGTGGTGGTTTCCGATGTGCCGGAGAACGCCGTGGTGGCGGGCTGTCCGGCCCGGGTCATCAAGATGAAGGACGAAAAGACCACCCTGAAAACCGCCCTGGAGGACGCCCTGCGCCGGCTGTAGGTCCGGGGCGCGGTGAAAAGATCGAAGGAACAAAAGCCATAGGAGCGCATGCTCCTATGGCTTGACCGTTTCCCCGCCCCGGAGCCACGCCGCCGGGCGGAGGCGTTGGGAAGGGAGAGCGTGGGGATTTTGGATGGAATGGGAGGAAGTGACCCCTATGAAAACTGGGATTGTGCTGGAGGGCGGTGCGGTGCGCACCATCTATTCCACTGGCGTGTGCGACGCTCTGCTGACCCGGGATCTGATGACGGACTATGTCATCGGCGTCTCCGCGGGCATCGCCTACGGTGTCAGCTACGTCTCCCGGCAGATCCGGCGCAACCTGGAGATCATGGTCGGATACATCAACGACAAGCGGTACATGGGCGCGAGAAATCTGCTGCGGCGGGACAACCGGGCTTATTTCGGCCTGGAGTTTGTGTTTTCCACCATCCCCAACCAGTTGGTGCCCTTTGACTACGACACCTTTGCCGCCTTCCCCGGGGAGGTGGAGGCGGTGGTGACGGATCTGAACACCGGCGCGGCGGCCTATTTCCCGGTGCCCCGCCGGGATGACAGCTTTGAGATCCTCCGGGCCACCTGCGCCCTGCCGTTTCTCTTCCCTGTGTTCCATATCCAGGGCATCCAGTGTCTGGACGGCGGCGCGGCGGACGCCATCCCCTATGAGCGGGCCTTTGAGCGGGGCTGTGACCGGCTGATCGTGGTTTTGACCCGGGAGCGGGAGTATGTCCGCCGCCCGGAAAAGCTCCAGCCGCTCATTGACTTGGTTTACCACAAATACCCCAACTTCTGCGACACCATGCGCCGCCGTGCAGATGTCTACAACGAGAGCCGGCGGCGGCTGTTCCAGCTGGAGCGGGAGGGGCGGGTGATGCTCTTTGCCCCCACCAGCACCGAGGGGTTTCACCGCACAGAGCGGGATGTGGAGAAGATCCGCGCCCTCTGGCAAGACGGCTGGGACCAGGGCATGGCCCGGCTGGACGAGGCGGAGGCGTTCCTGGGCGGGCGGTAGGGCCCTCCCCGGGTCCGGGCGGCGCGGACCGGGAGGCCCGACGCTGTCCGGAAAAAGCGGCGCGCGGGATGGACTTTTGTCCATCCCGCGCGGCTGCTTTTGGGTGCGGAAGGGGGGGAGCGCTCAGTCCAGCTGCGGCGCGGCGGGCTGTCCCTCCCGGCCGGCGTACAGGGCGCGGCTGTAGTGGAAGATCTCGTCGATCACCGTGCGGTAGACCATGGGCGTCAGAGCCTTGAAAGCCAGGGCCAGCCCGCCGTTGCGCCCCAGTCGGTCGATGGTTTCCCGGACATAGCGGCGCAGGGCGTCCTCCGTGATATCCGGGTCCTGGAGGACATAGGGGTCCAGGGTCACCTGCAGGTTCAGCCGGCCGCCGGTGGCCTTCTGGACCTGCCGGTGGTCGTTCATGTTCTGACTCTCCCACATGCAAAAGCCGATGTCCACCATGTCCGGCGCCAGAGCCTGGCATTTTCCGCAGGAGTGGCAGATGTAATACACCCCGTAGGACCGGACCACGTCGGCGATGCGCTTCATGGGCGGCGCGATCAGCGCCCGGAAGGTTTCCGGCGCCATGAAGGTGCTCAGCTGGGTGCCCCAGTCGTCGCTGTTGATGAGGAGATCCAGGGGCACCCACTCCCGCATCAGCTTGTGGATCATGGCGATCTTGTAGTCGGCCATGGCGTTGAAGAATGCGGCGGCCTCCTCCGGCTCCTCCACCATCCACGCCAGCCCCTCCTCCGTGGGACACAGGCTCAGCAGACGCTCAAACAGACCGTCCTGCATCACATAGCCGGTGAGCTTGTTGGGGCTGAGCTTGGCGGCGGCCTCCTCCCGGCCCCGGGAGAAGTCGATCCGATCCAGGTCCGGGAAGATAAGCTTCTCCCGCCAGTGGGACATGTCCTCCATGATGAAGCTGTTGGGCGACACCGTCTGCCCGCCCACAGTGTCCACATAGGTCCAGCTGACACCGAACCAGTCCTTGCCGCTGGTGCCATAGGCGGGGCGGTCGTTGTCCCCCGGGCAGGAGGTCATCTGGTGGTCCAGACCCATCATGGGAATCCAGTAGGGGATCTTGCCCTCCAGCAGCAGCCGGAGGTTCTCCTTCTGCGTGACCGGGTAGTCCAGCGCGGGCGGCTGGCAGGGGGGCGGCGTCATGCGGGACTCAACGGTAAAGCTTTTGGCCATAGTAGCGCTCCTTTCCGCCTGTTTCAGGCGCGGTGATGCAGGTCCGCACCCCTGGAGGCAGCTTCGGGAAGAGGGTGGGGGATGGGCGGCCTGTCGATGGGGAAATTATACCATCGCGGCGCCGGCCTGTCAATTTGGCGGACGGGCCGGAGAGCGGTTTCCGGTTGAAAATGGGGCGCGCGTTTGCTATAATGTGGCAAAGCCTACGGGGAGGGGGATGGACGTGACCCAGATCCTGGTGATATCGGACGACCTGACCGGCGCACTGGACACGGGGATTCAATTCTGCGCCGGGGAGGCTGTTGTGCGCGTCGGAACGGATTTGGGGGAGACAGAGGCCCAGGTCCTGATCGTGGACGCGGAAACCCGGCATCTGAGCGCGCGGGACGCCTGGCGGGTGGTTTACCATCTTGCCCGGCAGGCCCGGGAGCGGGGGATACCCTACGTCTATAAGAAGACGGACTCCGCCCTGCGGGGCAATGTGGGGGCGGAGCTGCGCGCCGTGCTGGAGGCCTGCGGCGGACAGCGCCTGCATTTTGTGCCGGCCTACCCCCGGATGGGGCGGCTGACGAAGGGCGGCGTTCACTATATTGACGGCTGTCCGGTGGCGGAGAGCATCTTTGGCCGGGACCCCTATGAGCCGGTGACCGCCTCCCGGGTGGAGGAAATCCTGGGCTGCGGCGACGGTATTTCGGTCCGCTCTGTCTCCCTGGAAACCGGGGAAATGCCGGAGGGGATTTTGGTGTACGACTGCGCCGGCGAGGAGGAGCTGGACCGGATCGCGGCGCGGACCCTGCGCGGGCCGGCGCCCCATCTGTTGGCGGGCTGCGCCGGATTGGCCGCCGCGCTGTCCAGGCAGCTGGGACTGTACCGCCCGGAGGGGCGGGCAGTCCGCCTGGGCGGGGGATTGTCCGTCCTCTGCGGCAGTACCAACCCCGTCACCCTCCGGCAGATGGACGAGGCGGAGGAGCGGGGCGCGGTGCGGCTGCGGATGTCCCTGGAAGAGAAGCTGGAAACCGCCTGGATGGATACCCCGGCGGGGATGCGGACACTGGAGACGTGGCGCGGGCAGCTGGAGAGCGCCGGATGCTCCATTTTGGAGAGCGCCGGCGACCTGCCTGGGGAGAGCCTTGCGCGGGCGATGGAGCGGGACGGGCTTTTGCCGGAGAGCGTCCGGACCCGGATCGCGCGGACCCTTGGCGCTGTGGGCAGGCGGCTTCTGGACGGAGGACTCCGGAGGACGCTGCTGGTCACGGGCGGGGACACGCTGCTGGCGTTTCTGCGGGCTGTGGAGCCGGAGCGGCTGGTCCCCCTCCGGGAGCTGTTCCCCGGGGTGGTGTGCTCCCGGATGGAGTACCGGGGGAACAGCTATGCGCTGATCTCCAAGTCCGGCGGATTTGGCGGACCGGAGCTGCTTGCGCAGCTGCAGGCGCTGACAGAAGAGCGATAGCCGCGAGTCCGCGGGGAAGCGGAGCGGCAGAGAGGAGGACACAATGGACAACAGGCCCATCATCGGCATCTCAATGGGGGACCCCTTTGGAAACGGACCGGAGATTACGGTCCAGGCGCTGGCGGAGGAGGCGCTCTACCGGCGCTGCCGTCCCCTCGTGGTGGGGGACCAGAGCAGCATGGCCTATGCGCTGCGGGTGGCGGAGAAGCGCGGGGGGCTGCGCCTGGCGCTCAACCGGGTGGAGTCGGTGGAGCAGGCGAAATTCACCTGTGGAACCATCGACGTGCTGGACCTGGGGCTCATCCGCCCGGAGCAGATTCCGGACACGGCGGCGCTGGCGCAGCCGCGGCCCTTTGGCATCGGTCCCAGCAGGGAGGGGGGCGAGGCGGCGTTTTCGTATGTCGCTCGGCTGATCGAGCTGGCCCTTGCGGGGAAGGTGGACGCCACGGTGACCAACGCCCTGAGCAAAGAGGCCATCAATCTGGCCGGTCACCATTTTGCCGGCCACACGGAGATCTACGCCCACTACACCCATACGCAGAAGTTTGCCATGATGCTCTCGTGGAACGATCTGCGGGTGGTCCATGTCTCCACCCACGTCTCACTGCGCCAGGCCTGTGACCTGGTGAAGAAGGAGCGGGTCCTGGCGTGCATCCGCCTGGCGCACCGCGCGTGCAAGGCGCTGGGGATCGCGGACCCGGCCATCGGGGTCGCCGGATTGAATCCCCACTGTGGGGAGAACGGCATGTTCGGCACGGAGGAGATGCAGGAGATCCAGCCCGCCATTGACGCGGCCATGGCCGAGGGCATCCGCATTCCGGAGGGGAAGCCCACCCCGCCGGACACGATTTTCTCCAAGGCCCTGGGCGGGTGGTATGATATCGTGGTGGCCATGTACCACGACCAGGGACACATCCCGCTGAAGGTAAAGGGGTTCGTCTATGACCGGGAGCAGAAGCGGTGGGACGCTGTGGCGGGCATCAATGTGACGCTGGGCCTGCCCATTATCCGGGTTTCCGTGGACCACGGGACCGGGTACGATACCGCCGGAAGCGGCATTGCCAGCCCCATCAGCCTGTGCAACGCTATGGACTATGCCATCCGTCTGGCCCAGAACCGGTAAGGCGGATGTCCCGGGAAAGGGAAAGCGCCGGACGGCTGCAAGCCGTCCGGCGCTGCTGGTTTTCCGCCCCCTCAGTAGGGGCACTGCTCCAAAAAGAAGGTGAAGATCCGCTGGCCGTCCACCGTGTCGGCCCTGCGCCCGCCCTCCTCCAGCCGCTCGGGGTGCCACTGGACGCCCCAGACAGGCCGCTCCCGGTGGACCACGGCCTCCACCACGCCGTCAGGGGCCCACTGGACGGGGAGAAGTCCCGCTCCCAGTTGGTCCGCCGCCTGGTGGTGGGCGGTGTTGACGGTGAAGTTTCTTCCATAGAGCTGGGCGAGAAAGCTGTCCGGCAGCGCGGAGGTGGTGTGGAGGCCGTCTACCCCGCCGGACGCGCTGTGCCCCTCGATGTTCTGGTGCAGCGTGCCGCCCAGGGCCACGTTGATCAGCTGCATGCCTCGGCAAATGCCCAGAATTGGCTTTCCCTGGGCAAAGAAGCGATGGAACAGGGCCAGTTCCGCCGCGTCCCGATCCGGGTCGACCTGGCGGCAGTCCTGCCAGGGGCGGCCGTACCGCTCGGGATGGATGTCCCCGCCGCCGGGCAGGACCAGAGCGTCGCAGTCCGCTCCGTCCCCGAAGCGCACCACCGCCCCGGCCAGGGTCAGGGCACGCTCGTAGTTGGAAAATTGATGAGGCTCGCCATACAGCAGGATATGCGGCGGCATACCGTTTCCCCCCTCTAAGATTTCCGCCTTTCACCGGCGCAAAGCTCTTGCGCCGGGCAGGCAGTTGTGGTATGATAGTCCTGCGGCTGTTTTGACCGGCTGAGGAAGGGCCGGTATGGAGACAGCCCCACCAGACAGTCCTATCATATGACAGCGCCGGGCGTGTGTCAATCCCATTCCATTCTTTTCGGCGGTCTGGATGCCGGCAGCCTGCCGGCAATTTTCCCGCGGATATCCCCAAACTGCATATGGAGGTGTACCCAAGCGGCTGAAGGGTCCGGATTCGAAATCCGGTAGGTCGGCTCCGCCGGCGCAAGAGTTCAAATCTCTTCACCTCCGCCATGTGGTCGCAAAGTCCGCTTTGCGACCGCGTCTTTTTATGCCCATGAAAAAAGGCATCATCCGCCCGTTCCCTTGCTCCTCCTTTCCAAATCAGACCCGGAGCGCAGCCGTTGGCGGCTTTGCCGCCTTACGGATGCGGCCTGCCCCTTGCGGGCATTTCGCTGGGCTGCGGTTTGGAAGGCCGCCCTGGAGGCGGCGGTTGTCCCGTATCAGGGCCTGTGTCTTTTCCCGGTACCTGCCCAAAACGAAGGGCGCGGCGTATATCGTGCCCCGCATTTTGGGGCTTCCGCCGCCTTTGCGTGCCCTGCGGCGCGGTGATTGCGCGGCCTGGAATCCCTCGGCGGGTTTTGCCGCCGTCCCGAGGCGAAGGCTGGCCCGCCATTTTGCTATTGTTTTTTTCGACGGATTGTGGCATAACTATAAGAAGGAACAACTTGCGATTCCCGACCGGTCGGAGGCTCCGGCGGCGGGAAAAGGAGGCGGACAGAGTGGGCAGGACGCTCCGATTTTTTCTGGCTGTGGCAGCCCTGATCATCTGCTGTACGCTCCCCGCCCTGGCGGTTGAGGCTCAGTATGGGGATGCGTCGGTGGAGGGGGAGGGATTCTCGCACCCCGGAAATCTGTGCGACGGCAGCCGCACCGCCGTGGCCAGCGCTGACGGCCCGGCCCGGGTGACGGTCACCCGGGAGGGCGGCATTGCCGGACTATATATTGAATTTGACCGCATTCCCCAGCCCTGGACCCTCAGCAGTCCAGCCGCGGGGGAGAGCGTTTCCTGCGGAGAGAATGGCTTTCTCCATGAATATGTGGACGTGTCTGCCCTGGAGGGCGGCCTCCCGGAGCAGGTGGTGCTGGACTTTCCGGAGGGGGCGGCCATCGGGGAGCTGTACGTATTCTCCCAGGGGACGCTCCCCGATTGGGTGCAGCGCTGGCAGCCGCCCTGTCAGGAGGCGGATTTGCTGCTGATCTCCTCCCATGCGGACGATGAGCAGCTGTTCTTTGCCGGCGTGCTGCCCTACTACGCTGTGGAGCGGCAGCTCCAAGTCCAGGTGGCCTATGTGGTGCAGTACTTTGAGGGGGGCTATGCCGACCACCGGCGCACCCACGAGCAGCTGGACGGCCTGTGGACGGTGGGGGTGCGGAACTACCCCGTCATGCCGGAGTTCCCCGACCTGTACGCGGAGTCCAAGGATCGGGAGACTGCCCTGTCCCAGGCCCTGTCCGTCTATGGGGCGGCGGGGTACACATATGAGGACTTTGTGGAGTATCTCACCTGGTGCATCCGGCGCTTCAGACCGCTGGTGGTTGTCTCCCACGACCTGGACGGGGAGTACGGACACGGCACCCATGTGCTGTGCGCCGCGGCCCTGGGAGACGCGCTGGGGTGGGCCGCCGATCCGGCCCGGACCCTGCGATCCGGGGAGGAGCTGGAGCCCTGGCAGGTGGAGAAGACCTATCTGCATCTGTACCCGGAAAATCAGATCGTGATGGACTGGGACACGCCGCTGGAGAGTCTGGGAGGGAAGACCCCCTTTCAGGTGACCCAGGATGGCTTTGCCTGCCACGAGAGCCAGCACTGGACCTGGTTCTACCGCTGGATGTACGGCGCCTCCGGCAGCCCCATCCAGCGAGCCGCCGACATCCGCAGTTATTCCCCCTGCCTCTACGGGCTGTACGACACCCAGGTGGGACCGGACCTTGTGGGGGGCGACTTCTTTGAGAACGTGGAGAGCTATGCCCAGCGCGCCCAGGCCGAGGCCGAGCGGCTGGCGGAGGAGGAGCGTCTGGCCCAGGAGCGGGCCGAGGCGGAGCGCCAGGCTCAGCTGGAGGCCCAGGCGGAGGCGGAGCGTCAGGCGGAGCTGCTGGCCCGGGAAAAGCAAGCGGAACAGCGCCGGGGGATCGCGATAGCCGCGGCGCTGCTGGTGGCCGCGGCAGGTTCGATTTTGACCGCGGGCTTGGTCCGGCGGGGCAGGCGCCGGCGGTCAGAACGGGATAAAGGAGAAAAGCAATGAATCGGGTTTCGGTGATCATACCCGCGTATAAGCCGGATGAAAAGCTGATAGGGACGCTGGAAGGCCTGCGTCAAGTGGGCTTTACCGATCTTCTGGTGGTGGACGACGGCAGCGGTCCGGAATTTGAGCCCATCTTTCAGCAGGTGCAGACGATCCCCGGATGCACACTGCTGCGCCATCCGGTCAACCGGGGAAAGGGGGCGGCGTTGAAGACGGCCATGACCTGGTTTGTCCGGAATCGTCCGGAGCAGGCCGGCGTGGTCACCGCTGACGCGGACGGCCAGCACCTGCCCCGGGACATCGCCGCCGTGGCCCGCGCCATGCTGGAGAGCGGCAAGGTGGCGCTGGGGGTGCGGGAGTTCTCCGGGGCGGATGTCCCCTGGAAGAGCCGGGCGGGCAACCGGATCACCGCCGGCGTGTTCCGCCTGTTTCTGGGCATGAAGATCAGCGACACCCAGACCGGACTGCGGGCCATTCCCGGGCGGTATCTGGAGCTGCTGGCCGGGGCCGGAGGGGACCGGTATGAGTATGAGACGAACATGCTCTTCCTGATGAACCGCTGCCGCGTCCCCTTTGTGGAGGTGCCCATCGCCGCGGTGTATCTGGAGGGGAACCGGTCCTCCCACTTCCGGGCGGTGCGGGACAGCGTGCGCATCTATGCGCTGTTCTTGAAGTATTTGTGCAGCTCCCTGGGGGCCTGCGTGGTGGATGAGCTGGCCTTTTTCCTCTTTAAGCTCTCCGGGGCTTTTGCGTTTCTGCCCATCCCCACCACCTTCACCGCGGCGTTTCTGGCCCGGGTCATTTCGTCTCTGCTGAACTTCCTGGTCAACGCCCGGCTGGTGTTTGGCGGGCGGGTCAACGCCCGATCCCTGGTCAGATATTACATTCTGGCTGTGTGCCAGATCACGGCCTCCGCCTGCCTGGTTTTCCTGGCGGAACACGGGCTCTCCATCACATCGCCGGCGCTCGTCACCCTGGCAAAGATCGTGGTGGACACGCTTCTGTTTTTCATCAGCTTCCGTGTGCAGCACAGGTGGGTGTTCCGCGGCGGCGAGGAGGGACCATCGAAAAAGGATGAATCGGTATGACAGAGAAGAAAATTTCATTCAAGCGGATCTATCTGATCTATCTGGGGATTCTGGCGGCGCTGGTAGTTGGGGCGCTGGTCTATGTGTATGTTCTTCTGCGCCAGTATGAGGACGCCCAGCCCGAGCGGCGGGTGTGGCAGGTGGTGGAGGAGCTGTCCGCCATGGCCGCCGACGGCACCCTCCTTACGGCGTACGACATTCCCCGGGTGGCCCCGGGCGCCTATGAGCAGGGGGTGGATGTGACCCAGGCCTACCTGGAGCTCTACGGAGATCGGGAGGCGCTCTCCGTCGTCCGTGGGACGAGTGCTTCCCAGGGGGATGTCCTGACATATCAGGTGGAGCGGGACGGCGTGGTGCTGGCCCGGGTGGGCCTGCGCCCGGAGGGGGAGCCGGTCACCAAGCTGGCGGTGTTCAGCATGCAGAACTGGGTGGTGGACTTTGTCCGCCCCGAGCTGGAGCCCCATGACTACACCTGCACCCTCCCCGCCGCCTTTGCCGTGGAGCTCAACGGCGTCCCCCTTGCCGGCGCGGCCGGGGAGGGCGGGAAGACCACCTACGCCGTGTCCGGCCTGTATCTGCCGCCGGATTTCTCCATCACCGACGGGACGGATGCCCAGGCCCAGTACACCATCCGTGACGGGCAGGTCCTGGTGGAGTATGTGGACTATACGCTGACCCTGCCCGGCTCGCTTGCGGTCCAGGTCAACGGGGAGTCGTGGCCGGGACAGGCCCAGGGGCAGGACCGGGTGCGCTATGAGATCGCTCTGCTCAACCAGCCGGAGGTGGTCATTTCCGATTATTACGGCAATACCGTCACCTATGCGGGCGGAGATACCCTGCCCCTGACCAGCTGCACCATCACCGCTGACGAGCGCTGCACGGTGGAGGTGGACGGGGCGCCGGTGCCTGAGGAGGCGATTGTCCGCTCCGCCAATCCGGATTACCAGCATTTCACCGACTATGTGGAGGGCCTGCCGGAGGTGTGCGTCTACTCCGTGGCGGTGCTCCGGGACGGGGCCCAGGTCACCGCGGCGGATGCCCAGGGGAATCCCATGGCCCTGGAGGAGGGGCGGACCTCTTACGACCTCACCGCGCCGGCGGGAACAGACCAGGTGCCCGAGGAGGTGAGCGGTGAGATCGACGTGCTCCGGGTGGCTCAGGACTGGAGCCTCTTTATGAGCGACGATCTGTCCTTTTCCCGGATCGATGACTACCTCATCCCATCCTCCTATCAGTATGAGGTGGCGCGCAAATACGCCACCGGCGTGGACATTACCTTTACCAGCGCCCACACCCTGGCGGACCCGGCCTTCACCGACAGCGAGGTGTCCAATTTTGCCTGGATCACCGAGGACTGCTTCTCGGTGGATATCCAATTTGTCAAGCATATGCGCCTGCGGTCCGGCGCGATGGTGGACGATCCCATGAACGACCGGTTCTACTTTGTCCGGTATGACGACACAGACGACGGCGCGGACAATCCCGCCTGGAAGCTGGCCAGCATGAAGGAGATCCTCAATGATGCGGATGAATGAGAGCAATACCGCCCCCGGCCGCGGTCCGGCGGGGCGTGGAAAACGGGAACAGCCCGGCAGCGGCCTGGGCCGGAAGATCGGGCGGACGGCCCTGCGTGTCCTGGCCTGTCTGGCGACGCTGGCGGCAGCCCTGGTGATTACGGTGCTGCTGAGCCTGCGCATGATCTGCTCCAGCGCCTTTCCCACGGCCCAGCAGCTCTTTGTGACCACCATTCTGGAAACAGGGCAGCTGAAATTTCTGGCCTCCTGGTTTTTGAGCCCGGAGGAGATCCAGGAGATCGTGGACCAGAACTCCATGGAGACGCTGGATGCCCAGGTGGACGCCTCGCTCATCCAGATCGGCAGCACCGGTCAGGTGGACGCGGGAGGCGCGGGGGAAACGGAGGAGGACATCGAAATCGTTGAGGTGGCGGGGGCCACCTATACCGGCACCATGATGATCGTCAAGGACCCCTCCCGGGTGAGCCTTGCCACCATCTATCCCTGGCGGGAGGTTGGCGTGACATTGGATGAGCTGGTGGAGGACAGCGGCGCCATTGCGGGAATCAACGGCGGTCTGTACGACTCCACCAACAACACCGGAGGCAGGCCTCTGGGGGTCATCGTCTCCAACGGGGAGATCCAGTTCAACAAGCCCCAGCAATATCCCGGGCTGGTGCTCATCGGATTTACAGAGGATGATCTGCTGCAAATCATCGATATCGACGGCATGACCGCCGGAGAGGTGGAGGACCTGGTGGAGCGGGAGAAGATCCGGGATGCCGTCACCTTCCAGGAGGAGGCCAGCGACACCAACAACCATTTTGTCCAGCTCATCATCAATAACGAGGCCCGGGATATGCGGGGACAGGGCAGCGGCCTGAATCCCCGAACGGCCATCGGCCAGCGCGCGGACGGGGCGGTGCTGATGTTTGTCACCGACGGGCGGGGCAAGTCCGGACACCTGGGAGCCTCCAGCGGGGATCTGATCTCGGTGATGCAGGAGTTTGGCGCCGTCAATGCGGCCAATCTGGATGGAGGAAGCTCCTCCTGTATGTATTATAACGGGGAATATCTGATGACCAGCGTGACGTTTTATTACGCCAATTCCTCTTGGAAGCTGCCAGCTGGCTTTGTGGTAACCTGAGCGGGCATACCCGGCGGGGTGAGAAAATTAAACAGAGGCGCCAGAGGAAGGGGAGCGGCTGTCCAGTTGGACAGCCGCTCCCCTCTTTGTCCCCGGAGAGTCCTTACAGGTTCTTCTCGTAGGACTCGATCATCTTTTTCATCGTGTGACCCGTACGACCTCTGAGTTTAGAGAGGTATTTGTCCGTTATCTCCCCGGTGAAAATCTTGATTTGCAGGCGCATGGTGCCGTCCGCCTCCGGGGTGACAAAAATCTTGTCAATATACTTGTCGATGAAATCCTTGTTGATGATACCCTGGGCGGCGTCCCGTTTGGCGCCATGTAGCACCCGGCGGATGGTGTCAATGTGTTTCTTAAATTCCTCCTTGGAAAGCTGCTGCTGTTCCAGCTCGTAAATCTGACGTTCAGCCTCGCTGATCTCCTTATCGCACTCTTTGTTCATGGAGAGGAAGTCCCTATCGGAGAGCTGCCCGGCGGCGTTGTAGCCCAGCAGCTTGCTTTTCTTTTTGTGCGCCAGGTCTGCCTGGTCACGCAGGGCGGCAATCTGCTTCG
>CALXDE010000005.1 GCA_944386965.1 uncultured Oscillospiraceae bacterium | reverse complement strand
TAGTCGATGCGCCACCCGGCGTTGTTGGCCCGGGCGTTGAACCGGTAGCTCCACCAGCTGTAGGCCCCGGTCCTGTCCGGGTAGAGATAGCGGAAGGTGTCCACGAACCCCGCCTCCAGCAGCTCGGTCATCTTGCCCCGCTCCTCATCGGAGAACCCGGCGTTGCCCCGGTTGGGGCCGGGGTTCTTCAGGTCGATCTCCTCGTGGGCCACGTTCAGGTCCCCGCACAGCACCACCGGCTTCTTTTCGTCCAGCTCCAGGAGATACGCCCGGAAGTCGTCCTCCCACCGCATGCGGTAGGCGATGCGCTTGAGGCCCTCCTGGGCGTTGGGGGTGTAGCAGCACACCAGATAGAACGCCGGGTACTCGGCGGTGATGACCCGCCCCTCGTGGCGGTGGATGTCCTCCCCGAAGTCACAGGTCACGGAGAGGGGCTCCTCCTTTGTAAACACGGCGGTGCCGGAGTAGCCCTTTTTGTCCGCGCTGTTGAAGAACTGGTGGTACCCCGGCAGGTCCAGCTCCACCTGACCGGGCTGGAGCTTCGTCTCCTGCAGGCAGTAGACGTCCGCGTCCTCCGCCAGGCAGAAGTCCAGAAACCCCTTTTTCAGGCAGGCCCGCAGGCCGTTGACGTTCCAGGAGATGAGCTTCATGGCGCAATTCCTCTCTTTCCAGGCGCATTGGGTAAAACTGCACAAAAGCAGCTCCGCGATTCGGCGGAAATCCCATTGATTTTTACATTCAGACACGATACAATGACAGAAGGACGGACGCGAAAAACATATCGATACACAAGAATATAAGAAAAGGATGGGAGCATATGAAGAGCCATACCCTGCGCAACATGACCAGCGGTTCCATCTCCGGCCATCTGCTGGCCTTTGCCATACCCCTGTTCCTGGGCAGTCTTTTGCAGCAGCTGTACAACATGGTGGACAGCTGGGTGGTGGGCCAGTATGTCAGCGAGGTGGCGCTGGCGGCGGTGGGCATCGGCTTTCCCATCAACAACATGTTCATCGCCCTGTTCATGGGGCTGAGCAACGGCGCCACCGTGGTCATCGCCCAGTACTACGGCGCCGGCCGCATGGACCGCCTGCGGGACGCGGTGGACACGGTGTACACCTTCTTCACCGTCTCGGTGGTGCCCATCACCCTGGTGGCGCTGCTGATCGCCCAGCCTCTGCTCTCCCTCATGCGGGTCCAGCCGGACGCCATGGCCGACGCGCGGCTCTATCTCCTCATCCTCAGCGGCGGCCTCATCGGCACCATCGGCTACAATATCAACGCCGGCATCCTCCGGGGCGTGGGGAACACCCGGGCGTCGCTGCTGTTTCTGGGCATCTCGGCGGTGATGAACATTGTGCTGGACCTGGTGTTCGTGCTGCGATTCCACTGGGGGGTGGCCGGGGTGGCCATCGCCACCATCATCGCCCAGTTCTGCTCCTGGGTATTCGGCATCTTCTACATCAACCGGGTCTACCGGGAGTTCGCAGTGCGGCCCTTCTCCTTCCGGTTTGACCGGCTCCTCTTCCGCCAGATCATGCGCATCGGCCTGCCGGCGGGGATTCAGTTTGCCTCCGTGTCCCTGGGGATCA
The DNA here is from genome assembly GCA_944386965.1 of uncultured Oscillospiraceae bacterium. Next base: position 6,649 of record CALXDE010000005.1, on the reverse strand, counting down.
TGGCCATCATGTCCCAGATCAACGTCTTCGGCACCTCCTACACCGCCGGGTACAACGTGGGCAACAAGCTGGACAGCCTGGCCTTCCTGCCCATCCAGTCCATCGCCGCGGCCATCACGGCCTTTGTGGGGCAGAACGTGGGGGCCCGGCGCCACGATCGGGTGCGGCGGGGCATGGTGCTGTCCATTGTCTACGCCATGGGCTGGTGCCTGCTGATCCTGGCCATCCTCTATCCCACCCGCTTTGCCGCGGCCGCCTTCTTCACCGACAGCCAGGGCGCCATCCAGGGGGCGGGTCTGATGATGCAGTGCATCCTCCCGTTTTACGTCATCTTCGCCGTGCAGTTTGTCATCTGCAGCGTCATGCGGGGGGCGGGGGAGAGCGTGGTGCCCATGGCCATCGTCCTGTTCAGCCAGGTGATCCTCCGGGTGCCGGCGGTGTACCTCCTGGCCCACTTCCTGGGCCCGGAGTACATGTACTACGCCTTCGGCGCCGGGTGGACCGCCGGCGCGGTGATCGCGGTGCTCTACTTCCTCTCCGGCCGCTGGAAGCGCCGGGGCAGTCTGGCCGACGAGGCGGGCGTCCCCGCCGGCGCGGCGGAGCCGGCGCCGGAGCCGGAGGGCCAGGGGGTCCTGGCGGTGGAAAGCGCCCAGGGGCGGAGCTTCTCCGAACCGGAATAGCGTCAGCCGGGGGCGGGCCGCTGTCGCGGCCCGCCCCTCCGCTATGCCTCCCGCGCCTCCAGCTTTTGGAGCAGGCGGGTGAATTCCTCCGGCAGGGGGGAGGTGAAGCGCATCCGCTCCCCGGTGCGGGGGTGGGTCAGGTCCAGGGCCACGGCGTGGAGGCACTGGCCGGTCATGTCCGCGGCCGGCCTCTTGGCCCCATAGACCGTGTCCCCGTAGAGGGGGTGGCCGATGTAGGCCATGTGGACCCGGATCTGGTGGGTGCGCCCCGTCTCCAGGACGCAGCGGATATAGGTGTACCCCCGGAAGCGCCGGAGCACCTCATAGTGGGTGACGGCGGCGCGGCTGTTCCTCTCGGTGACGGCCATGCGCTTGCGGTCCGTGGGGCAGCGGCCGATGGGGGCGTCCACGGTGCCCCTGTCCTCCCGGAGATGCCCCACCACCACCGCCTCATAGGTCCGGCGCATGCTGTGGTCCTGGAGCTGGGCGGCAAGGCCCTGGTGGGCGAAGTCGTTCTTGGCCGCCACGATCAGGCCGCTGGTGTCCCGGTCGATGCGGTGGACGATCCCCGGCCGCAGCGCCCCGCCCACGCCGCTCAGGCTCCCGGCGCAGTGGAAGAGCAGGGCGTTGACCAGGGTGCCGTCCGGGTGGCCGGGGGCCGGGTGGACCACCATGCCCACGGGCTTGTTCACCACGATGATGTCCCCGTCCTCATAGACCACGTCCAGGGGGATGTCCTCCGGCAGGGCCTCCGCGGGCTCCGGGTCCGGCATGTCCACTGCCAGGGCCTCTCCGCCTCTGAGGCGGTAGTTCTTGCCCGCCGCCTTTCCGTCCGCCGTGACCCGGCCCTCCTCCAGCAGCCGGGCCGCCGCCGAGCGGGTCAGACCCTCCACGGATTCGGCCAGGAAGCGGTCCAGCCGCTCCCCGGCGGCCTCAGCGGGGGCTGTCAGGCGCGTCACCATGGCTGTCCCTCCGCCCCCTGGCGTCATACTTTTCGTAAAGCAGAATGTAGTACACGGCGGCCAGGATCATGCCGCACACCACGCAGATGTCGGCGATGTTGAACACCGGGTAGTCCATAAACAGGAAGTTGAACATGTCCACCACATACCCCAGCCGCAGCCGGTCGATCAGGTTTCCCAGCCCCCCGGCCAGCAGCAGCACGCAGCCCCACCGGCCCACGGGGTGGCGGACGATCCCCCTGGCCAGCAGCACCGCCACGGCCGCCAGGATCAGGGCGGTCAGCAGGCTCAGCAGCCAGGTGTGGCCCGAGAGGATGGACCAGCCGCCCCCGGTGTTCTGGATGTACTTGAGCTCCACCACCCCGGGGAGCAGGGGGGCGGAGGCGTACAGGTCCAGGTGCTGGACCACCCAGTATTTCAGCCCCTGGTCCGCGGCCAGGAGCAGCAGGAACGCGGCGGCGTAGACAATCATGGAAGCGAAACTCCTTTGCAATCTGGAAATCAACCGGCCCGCGCCCGGCGGGGCGGACCGTGTCCCGGTCAGTATAACACACCCGGCGCCCTTTGGCAAACCCGGCTCACCCGTGGAGGAAGCGCTCGGCCTGCATGGCCGCCACGGCCCCGTCGGCCACGGCGGTGACGATCTGGCGCAGGAGCTTGGTGCGGCTGTCCCCGGCGGCAAACACCCCGGGCACGTTGGTCAGGCAGTCCTCCCCGGCCAGGACGTACCCGTAGTCATCCAGGGCCAGGGGCGGGGCGAAGGGGCCGTTGTCCGGGGCCAGGCCGATGGCCACAAACAGGGCCGAGACAGGCAGCCGCCGCTTCGCGCCGGTGTCCTGGTCCGTGACCTCCACGGCCTCCACCAGCTCGCCCCCCTCCACGGCGGTGACCAGGGACCTGGGGCACAGGCGGAGGTTGGCCTGCTTTTCCGCCGCCTCAACGAGCTTGCGCTGGGCGGTGAGGCGGTCCCGGCGGAAGAGCAGCGTCACGCTGCGGCAGATGCCCGAGAGGTAGAGGGCGTCCTCCACGGCGGTGTTGCCGCCCCCCATCACCGCCACGTCCTTTCCCCGGAAGAAGGCCCCGTCGCAGGTGGCGCAGTAGCTGACCCCCCGGCCCAGGAAGTCCTCCTCCCCGGGGCAGCCCAGCTTGCGCCGCCTGGCGCCGTTGGCGAGGATCACGGAGCGGCACAGGATGTCCTCTCCGCCCTCCACCCGCACCCGAAAGCGCCCCTCCTCCGCCGCCAGGGACGCGGCCCGGCCGTACTGGGTGGGCACACCCATGGCCTCCACCTGCTGGGCCATGCTGTTGGCCAGGACCCAGCCCATGGTGTGGGGCACGGCGGGGTAGTTGTCCACCTCCGCCGACACGGCCACCTGGCCCCCCAGCTGGAACCCCTCCAGGATCAGGGTGTCCAGCCCGGCCCGGACGGCATAGATGGCGGCGGTGAGGCCCGCCGGACCCCCGCCGATGATGAGTACATCCCGCATGCAGACGCTCCTTTCCGGCCGGCTCTCTGCCGGCCCAGTCGAATTTCATAAAATCCATCTTGTATTTTGCGAAAAATTTGGTACAATAGGGAACACTGGCAGCCCTGCCAGGGACTCTAACGCACAGGGAGGACAGGCCATGGCCGTCATCGAGGTAAATGACAGCACCTTCAAAACCGAGGTGCTGCACAGCAGCGTGCCCGTGCTGGTGGACTTCTTTGCCACCTGGTGCGGCCCCTGCCAGATGCTCGCCCCCCTCATCGAGGAGATCGCCTCGGAGAGCGGCGGGCGCTACAAGGTCTGCAAGGCCGACGTGGACCAGACCCCGGAGCTGGTGCGGCAGTACCGCATTATGAGTGTACCCACTCTGGCTGTAATTGTCAATGGGCAGGAGGTCCGCCGCCTCATCGGCGGGCAGAGCAGGGAGCAGATCCTCGCGGCGCTGGACATCCAATAGAAGAACGGGGAGAGGGCCGCCCGGGGGCGGCCCTCTCCCGTTTTTCCGGGGCTACCTGTCGCCGGTGAGGTCGCCGTCCTCGATCATCCTGTCCAGGTCGTCCTCCAGATCGTCCTTGGCGTCCCGGAGGCCGTCTCCGGCGTCCTCCAGCCCCCGCTCCACATCGCCGGCCAGGCCGCCGCGCTGGTCGGCGTTGTCGGCGCGGCAGGCCGTCAGGGACGCGGCCAGGGCCAGGGCGCACAGGAGCGCCCAGAGTCTCCGCTTCATCCATTCTCCCTCCTTTTGTACCGCTTGGGGCGTCGCGCCCCGGAATAGTATAGGCGGAGGGCGGCCATTCTATGTCCCACCGCGCCGGAAGGCGCCGCTCTCTCGCGAAAGCGGCGCCTTCCGGCTTCCATATAGAGCGTTTTTTGAAGGAGGTCCCCGGCCGTCCCGCGTCTCCCCGGGCCGCCCCACCGGCCCGGAACGGGGAACCGCCGGCAAAATGGGCAGAAAAAACGCACCCTCCGCCGGTTCGGAAGGTGCAAAAAAGGTCCCGCCGCCAAGGGCAAGACCGAAACTGGGCGCATTTCCGGTTCCGGCAGAAATCCCGCTGTTCCCCAAGCGTATCTGACTTACCCGCTCCAAAGGCGGGATCACAGTGACCGACTCGCGGGGCCTCTCACCCCATTCCGCGCCGCCGGAGGGTCCGGCGGAGGGACAGCGCACGATGCAGTTTTTACAGGAATTATTATAGCAGGCCCGGGTGGAGATGTAAAGAAAAATTTTCCCCCGGCGGAGAAAATTTTTCCGCCGGGGACTGCCGCGGGGAGGCCCGGCCTCCCCGCCCCCGGGGATGCTTACTCGCCCGGGTCCATGCGGATGACCTTCCCGATGTTCCAGGTATAGGCCGCCTTCTTCTCCGCCTCGGCCCGCTCGGCGTCGTTGTGATAGGCGAAGTGGGCGGTCTGGGCGCCGCAGTCCATGCACGTCACATAGCAGCACCAGCCGCCCTCGTGCTCCATGAGCCCGGCCCCCTCCCGGCAGGCGGGGCAGTCCTGGAGCTCATACAACGCTTCCTGATGATCCATGGTGTTCCATCTCCTTTACGATTTTTACGATCCGGGACGTGCCCAGACGGCTGGCCCCCAGGGCCAGGAAATCCGCCGCGTCCCGGAGGCTGGCAATGCCCCCGGCGGCCTTGACCTTCACCCCCGGGGAGACATGGGCGGCCAGCAGGGCCACATCCTCCCGGGTGGCCCCGCCCCCGGCAAAGCCCGTGGAGGGCTTGATGAAGTCCGCTCCGGCGTCCGAAACGATCCGGCACAGGCGGATCTTCTCGGCCTGGGTGAGCAGGCACGTCTCGATGATCACCTTCAAAATCCTGTCCGGCACGGCCTCCCGCACCGCCCGGATCTCTCCCAGCACATCGTCCCACCGGCCGTCCTTCACCGCCCCGACATGGATGACCATGTCGATCTCGTCCGCGCCGCTCTCCGCGGCCCGGGCGGCCTCGAAACACTTGACGGCGGTGTCGGCGTATCCGTTGGGAAAGCCGATGACCGTGCACACCGGGAGACGGTCGGCCAGATAGGCCCGGGCCGGGCGCACATAGACCGGCGGGATGCACACGCTGGCGCAGCCGAAGCGGACGCCGTCGTCGCAGAGGGCGCGGATCTCATCCCAGGTGGCCCCCTGGGTCAGCAGGGTGTGGTCCACATGGGCAAGGATCGCCGGAATGTCGATGGGCCCGCTTTGGGCGCCGCCGGCGGAATGCATAGCATCCATCTACGAAAAAACCTCCTTGGTTGGTGATGGTTTCCCCCAGAATCCGGGGGGAGCTTGTCCCCGGGGGAGGGTTGACTTTTCCGCCGGAATCGGCGGGGGATTGGAGGAGCCTTCCTCCGGAGGCGGGGCGTTTCGCGCCCCGGCGCGACCTACTTTTCCCCCGTGGGAAAAGTAGGCAAAAGGACGCTCAGGGGATGAAATTGTCGGACCTTATCACCAAAGGGCGGTGAACGGTCCTCAAAATTTCACCCCCTGAGAACCCCCGGGTTTTTACGGGGGCTGCCATGCGGAAAGATTGGCAGTCATCGGCGGCGCAAGTCGTCGAATCGACGAATCGCTGGCGACCGCTGCCGCTGATATGGTGTTTTCAGCACCATCTGCGGCGCAGATCCCGAGCCTCCGATCACTGCCTGAGTAGCGCCTAGTGAAACGGAAGGCGCGGAAAGAGGACGGCGGGGTAACAAAGACGCCGCAAAGCCGCTGACGCCTGGTTGAGTGGTCAAGTCCGCCCCTGTTCGTCAGGAATAAGCGCCCTTTTCTTTTCCACCGTCCACGGCGCTTTTCTTTTCGGCGCGGCGAAAAGAAAAGGGGGGTGGAGCGCCCCCCACAATGGGGGGCGGATGCCGTCTCTGGAGACGTGAAACGTCTCCGCCCCCGCGGCCGGGGGACACCGCCTTTGCCCGGCGGCAAGCGAGCTGGAAAGCCTTACAGCCCCTCCAGTTCCTCCAGCCACAGGGCGGACACCGCGTCCGACGGCATCCGCCAGTCGCCCCGGGGACTGAGGGCCACAGAGCCGATCTTCGGCCCGTCGGGCAGGCAGCTGCGCTTGAACTGCTGGGTGAAGAACCGCCGGTAGAAGGTCCTGAGCCACTTGAGGATCGTCTCCCGGTCATAGCGCTTGCCGAAGGCCGCCTGAGCCAGGCGCAGCACCTTTTTGGGCGGGAAGGCCCAGCGGACGATATAGTACAGGAAGAAGTCGTGGAGCTCGTAGGGTCCCACCAGATCCTCGGTCTTCTGGGCGATCTTCCCCTCGATGGCGGGGAGGAGCTCCGGGGACACCGGCGTGTCCAGGATGTCCTCCAGCACGTCGGTGAGATCCTGGTCCTTTTTCAGGTTGTCCTTGGCCACATAGTCCACCAGATAGCGCACCAGGGTCTTGGGGATGGAGGCGTTGACGCCGTACATGCTCATGTGGTCCCCGTTGTAGGTGGCCCAGCCCAGGGCCAGCTCAGAGAGGTCCCCGGTGCCGATCACCAGGCCCCCGGTCTGGTTGGCGATGTCCATGAGCACCTGGGT
>CALXDE010000004.1 GCA_944386965.1 uncultured Oscillospiraceae bacterium | reverse complement strand
GCGCTCCATGGTATACTTGGTCACCGCCTTGTCCATGGCCATGCCGCTGCCCAGGTAGCCGGCGCCGGTGTAGGGAATGCCCATCAGGTCAAAGGCCGCCTGGACCCGGCCGTCCTCGCCGCAGGCGCCGTGGAGCCCCAGGAACACCATGTCCGCCATGGCGCACACCGCCAGCACGTCCTTCCCGAAGAGGCTGGGACCCTGGTCCGCCCGGGAGGCCCGGACCGCGGCCAGATCCGGCTCGGCCGCGTGGATGGACGCCTCCCCCATCAGGCCGTCGGGGGCATCGAAGATGTCCGCCAGATCTCCGTGATAATTCTCCAGCCCCAGGAACAGATCCACCAGGATGGCCTGGTGCCCCCGGCCGCGCAGGGCGCGGCAGACGCTGGTGCCGGACACCAGGGACACCTGGCGCTCCGTAGACAGGCCGCCGGCCAGTACAACAATCTTCATAAGAGGTTTCTCTCCTTCTAAGCAAACGTCAAAAACAAATTTTCCATCCCGTTTTATATGCACAGCGCGCCGCTTTTCCGACGCGCCCCCTCCGCAAGGGCGGGAGGGCGGACATTGGGACAGAATAAAAATTATGTACCTAAGTATATCACCCCCCGCCGGGAAATACAACCAGATTCCTGCTCTTGTCCCTCCGCATCTGTTGTGGGAGAAATTTCTCGATCCAGCGGCACATATCTGCCGCCATTGCGTCTTGGAAGGTGAAGGCAGTCAACAACTTGAAGGAGGTTTTGGTATGAAACGAAGTCTTGTGATTTCCACAGCGCTCTCCCTGTCCCTGCTGCTCTGCGCCTGCGCCGGCGGGGTACCGGAGGAATCCCCTCTGTCTGCCGTCTTTCCCGACCAGACCAGCCAGATGGAGGCCAGCCGCTTCGACGGCGGCGGCTCGGTCACCTGGGACCTGACCGGCGAGGAATCCGCGTCCCTGGAGCGCTGGGCCCTGGCCCTGGATCTCACCGCGGAGTCCTTCCCGGAGGGAGAGGCCCCCGGCGACCGGGACGGGGGCAGCGGGTACACCTTCCAGCTGGGCGGGCAGTCCTTCTCCTACATTTTGACAGGAGCGGATGCCTACGTCCTCCTGGGGGACACCTGGTACCGGGTGGAAAATCCCTCCGATCCGCCCCTGTCCGTCCCCGGCGGGCCGGAGCTGACGGCGGAGGACGTGGAGCGGGTGGAGGCGTACCACTTCATCGTCCCGGCGGACGCGGAGAAAAAGGCATGCACCGACAGCGCCGCCATACAGGAGGTGCTGGACCTGCTCCAGGGCGCTGCCGCCGCGGAGACGCCGCCGGAGGCCGTCACCGGCGGAGCCACGGTCAGTTTCCGCCTGACCCTCACCACCGGCGAGGTCCGGGAGTGGATCTGCGCGGAGGCGGCGGACACCCTGTGGGCCGTCACCGGGCCGGAGGGGAGCTGTGAGACGATGATCGACTGTGCCGCGCTCTGGGAAGCGCTTCCCGGAGAGGCGGAGGCCGTCAAAGAGGCGGAACTGCCGGTCCTGCCGTAGAAAACAAACAGAACAGGGGGTGGACGCCTGTCCATCCCCTGTTCCTCTTACTCCCGCCCTTTTACCAGGGCCAGCGGAACCATCCGCCGTCATCCTCTTGGGACTCCAGCACATCCAGGGCCGCGGTGAGGATCTGGGCCGCCTGGGCCCGGGTCACCGGCGCGGAGGTCCCCTCCGCGCCAAAGCTGCCGGCCGAGATCACATGGGCGCTGACCATGTTGGCCACCGCCTGGGTGGACCAGGTAGCCTGGGCCTCCACCAGGTCGTCCAGCTCCACGTCCGCCACATCCAGCAGCCGGTCCATCACCGCCGCCGCCTCGGGCAGGGTGATGGGATCATCGCCGTTGAAGCAGACCCCCGTCTCCGTCACCACGCCGCTGAGGATACCCTCCCGCACAGCGGTGGAGGCGTATCCCTTGGCCCAGGTGGGGATGACCGCGTCGTCCTGGAAGCCTGTGAGGGTCACCCCCGCCGGCACCTCCACCCCAGCAGCGTCCATGGCCATGGCCAGGAACGCGCTGCGGCTCACAGGGGCATCCGGGTCAAAGAACCAGGCCCCGGCGTACTGCTCCCCCACGAACAGACCCTCCTCCGCCATGCGGATGGCCGCGGCGTGGGCGGCGTTCCCCGCCATGTCCCGGTAGGTGACTTCCGTCTTCTGCTTGCGGATGTGGACGGTGACTGTGGCCGGTGCAGAGACGTTTCCCTCCGTGTCTGTGGCGGTAAAGGTGAACGTATCCTTGCCGCTGGCGCCCTCTTTGGGGGTATAGACGAAGGTGGCGCCGTCAGACGCGATGGCCGCGGTCCCCTTGTCAGGCGGCTCCGCGATGGCAAAGGTGTACGCGTCCCCCTCGTTGTCCACCGCCGTCAGCGTCCCCTGACAGGCGATGCCCTGATAGGTTTCCACGTCCTGGTTCTGAGGGATGGGCGCTCCGGCGGGCACCGCCGGCTCCCCACCGCCGAACAGGGCGGCCGCCGGCGTAGCCGCCACGAGGAACAGAGCGGCCATCAGCGCCAGGGCCGCCGCGCGTCTAAAATCGTTCATGCGTTTAACCTCCCAATCAAGCAAAAATCTGTACCGGTAGTTTTTGCCCCCCCATGGGAAGTTATGCAGAAAACCCCTTTCCAAAAAAAGGGCGCGCAAGCCGCGGCTTACACGCCCGAGGTCATGTCCACCCCCGCCCAGTACGACTCGTTGCTGATGGCGTCCAGAACCAGCATGAACTCATCCCAGGTCTGACGGCAGATGGCATAGTAGGTTCGCTTTCCCTCTCTCCGCTCCGTCAGCAGCCGCGCCTCCACCATGATCTTCATGTGGTGGGACAGCGTCGGCTGGCTGATGGTAAACTCCCGCAGCAGTTCGCTGGCGCATTTCTCTCCGTCCACCAGCGTCTGCATCATCCGCAGGCGGTGTGGATCGCCGAGGACCCTGCAGATCTCGGCGGCAGCGGTCAGGTCCATGGTGTCTCCTCCTTGAATTGACATTGATCTATGTATCTTCTATCATACGGGACGATCCCGCCGCTGTCAAGCCCCCGGCGGAAAAAACTTTGTCCGGGTCATCTGTTGCCCCGCGGCACGGAAAAAGGGGGACGGATCACCCCGTCCCCCCCTGTTTTTTGCGGCAGATGCGCTGTTCAGGCCAAGTCAATATCGCCCGTGGCCTTGTCGTTGATGACGTAGTAGGCCTTACGCTCCTCAGGCTTGAGATAGATGGTCAGCTTTTTGATCGCGGACGCCCGATGGCCCTCCGCGACGTAAGCGGCAACCACCTGCTCCTTCACCGCGGACAGGTCCCACTCCCCCTCCTGAAACTGCAGGATCATCTCCTCCGCCTTCTTGGGCGCCGCCTTCACAGCGGGCTTCTTAGGGGCCTCCGCGTCCTTGCTCTTCACTGGTGCCATGGTTTCTTGTCCTCCCTCAGTTGAAAAATTCCTGTCACACGTTCCGTGTGCAATGCTCGGATACAGGCCCTATTTTACACCGAATTCCGGATATATTCAAGAGGAAAACGCATTTTTTCACCAAAAACATCGCCCCTCGCACGCCGTCGGACTCCGGCCGATCCCGCCGGATCAAATCGAACCTTGTCGATCCGTCCGATTTTTTGTCTGCTTTTACCAAAAAGCGGGAGAGGGTCGTCCCCTCTCCCGTATGCTTTGCTCACTTTTTCTTCCGCTCATAGGGCGTCCCCTCCAGCGGGAGGATATACCGCCGCTTCCCGTCCAGGCGATAGTAAGCGTCGGCAATGGCGGGGGCGGTGGGGATGGAGGTGATCTCCCCGATGCCGATGGCCCCCAGAGCCACATCCAGCCCCGGCTTCTCCACCACAATGGCCTTCACCTCCGGGATCTGGTTGGCCCGGA
>CALXDE010000003.1 GCA_944386965.1 uncultured Oscillospiraceae bacterium | reverse complement strand
AAGTGTGTAGCCTGTGGTGTTATCCGTGCTCACTTGGATAGCCATCTCATCACTGGCAAGAGTGCCGTCTGGTGTTGGCGTAACGGCTAGGTTCATGGCTTCTGGGGTAAGGGCAACGGACAAGCTAAGATTGTCCCCAGCGGCGTCAGCGACCGGGAGGCCCAGGCGGCGGCGGAGAAGAAAGTCCGTACCCGCCGGGGCAAGGAAGTTACCGAAGAGTAAGGAGGGCCGCGGGCATGTACTGGTGGGGAAAACCTCAATTTTTCGGGGTGCGGGCGGCAGCGGCCAACATCGGGACCGGTGTGGGCGACTATACCGTGGAGCAGTTCCGGCAGGACTACCCGCAGTTCTTCAATGCTGAGGGCGACTTCCTGGGAAGTCTCCCCATGCTGGAGGAGATCATCCGCATGGCCAATGTGAGCATCCAGCCGGACAAGTGGCTGGACTCCTGGCGGTATGCGGTGGGGCTGTACGTGGCCCACTATGCCACACTATCCCTGAGAGGGTACGCGGCCAGCAATGAGACCCCCCAGCAGGCGGCGGCCTCCGGGGCCCTGGTGGGCATGGTCAAGAGCGCCACCCTGGGCGACGCGTCCGTCACCTATGACACAGCGGCCATCACGGCGGGCACCGAGGACTGGGGCGACCTGAATTCCACCACCTACGGGCAGATTTTGGCCAACCGGGCGAAGCTGATCGGGATGGGTGGGACCTATGTGATCTGAAAAAAGGCGCCCCAAACGGAGCGCCCTGTTGGTCAGGTGGTTTCGATTCTGTTTTTCAGTGCATCCTGCAGGACCTTTGACAAGCTCAGACCCATTGCAGAGGCCCGGTCATCCATCCACTTGGGCAGGCTGACCGTCCGCTTTACGGCTTTGCTGCTGCGAAGCTCCCCGCGGATCAGATTGACGAACTCCCCCGTTTCGGGATGAACGTCTTTCAGCGCAGAAGGCGCTGGGATATCTTCCTGATGGTCCATGGAATATTCCAGCCAAACCGACATGGCGGACTGGGCCATATACAGAGCTTCGTCCAGGGACTTTCCTTCTGTGATGCAGCCGGGAAGGTCCGGGAAGGTCACAGTGTAAGAGCCATCGTTCTCATTGTGATGGAAGATAGCGGGATATACATAGCTGCTCATTTGATCGCCTCCAGTTTTGTGGGGCGCGGACCTTATTTCAGGCCCGCCGCCCGTAAGATCGCCTTTGCGGTGTTCTCGTTCAGCTCCCGGTGCCGTGGGACTGGGATGGGGCGGGCCCCCGGCTTTGCGTAGACGGTGTGGTCTCCGTTGTCCCGTTCCATCCGGTATCCGGCAGCTTCCAAGCGCTGAATGAGGTCTCGTCGCTTCATTCTTTCCCCTCCTGACAAGATTATTATAATACGTAAATTACGTAAAGTCAAGAGGAAATTACGTAAAAGGAGTAATTTTTTATGAACTGGAGCGACTGGTACACCGACCAGATGGACGTCTACCGGGTGACAGAGATCAAGAGCGGCAATCTCACCCGGCATGAGCGGGGGCTGGTGCTGGCGGGGGTCCCGTGCCGCATCTATCAGAGCGACAACAAGCCCATCAACATGGCACAGACGGCGGCCAATATCCAGGAGAGCGACCATTTAGCCTGCGACATCTCCGTGGATGTGCGGGCGGGGGACGAGCTGATCGTCACCCGGGGAAAGGCCCTGGGCAAGACCGGCCCCGTGGTCCGGGCCTTTGCCGCCGACCCAAACCTCTACTATGAGCCCTTTGGGGCCATCATCCCGGGTCTCAGCCACCAGGAGATCCGGCTGTTGCAGCAGGAGCGTGTGAAACATGAGCTATACCGTGAGCCTCCAGCAGAGGGTCCAGCAGCTGAAGAAAGCCCAGGCTGACCTGCCCGCCGTTCTCTCCAAGGTGGCCAGGAAAGCCACCCTGCGGGCCGTTGAGGCGGCCCAGGCGTCCACGCCGCCCAAGGCGGGGACGGGCCGGGGGCCTTACATCGGGACCAACACCATCACCGGGGAGCTGAAAGCCCACTGGGCCTCCGACAGCGTGACCACGCCGGTGATCGTGGCAAACCGGGTGGAGACCTATCTGAACAACACCATGGATTACGCCTCCTATGTGGACCAGGGGCACCGGATGGACCGGCACTTTGTGCCGGGGCTGTATGTCAACCCGGAGTCCGGCCTGCTGGAGTACGACCCCACCGCGAAGGTAGGATTGGTGGTGGGCACCAAGACCCGCTATGTCAAGGGCGAATTCATGGTGGACAAAGCCAAAGAGGCATACGAGCGGACGGTTTTGACCGAACTGGACAAAGAGATCAGGAGGCTTTTGAAGTGAATTTGACGGTATCCACCATTTCTCAGAGTCTGGCCGACTATCTGGCCCCCTCCTTCCCCGGGGTGACCTTCTATGAGGACCCCAACCAGCAGGATAGCCAGACCCCTTGTATGTTCTTACAGACCCGGACAAACCGGCTGGAGCTGGAGACGGGCGGGTATTGGCGGCGCATCCTGGGCATTGACCTGGTGTACCTGCTGGACTATAACCTGCCAAACCTCCAACAGCTCTATCAGGCGGCGGGGGAGGCGCTGGACCTTCTCATGGAGACCTTCCCCTACTCCGACGGAGAGACGGATGGGACGGTGCTCCTTCGGACCTATGACCGGTCGTGGAACATCGACCTGGACGAGCTGCATTACCGGTTTGAAATCCGGGAGCGGGTCTCCATCCCGCAGGAGTACGTGAAAATGCAGACGATGGACTACAACGAGGATATCAAAGATGAGCGCTAAGAAATTCAAGCGCGAGGTGCTCCTAAAGGACCCTCGCTTCTCCAAGTACCAGCAGGACTTCCTCGGGGTGGTCCTGTGGAAAGACGAATACACCTGGGCCGAGGCCGTGAAAGCGGTCAAGGCATTTTTCAAAGACAAGGAGCGTGATTGACTGTGGCAGGTGGAACCTGGACCAATCAGAACAAAATCCGTCCCGGCGTATACATCCGCTTTACCTCCTCCCGGGGCCTGGGCCTGACGGTCAGCGACCGGGGCACTGTGGCTATCGCTGAGGCCCTTTCCTGGGGCCCGGTGGAGACGGTGCAGACCATCGAGGCGGGGGCGGACATGACCCCGTACACCGGGTATGACATCACAAACGCGAATAACCGATTTTTGAACGAGATTTTCAAGGGCACCAACCGGACGGCGGCCCCCAACAAGGTCCTGCTGTACCGGCTGGGAGCCAGCGGGCAGACTGCGGCCACTGCGACGATCTCCCCCCTGACGGCGACCGCCAAGTATCCCGGAACCCGGGGCAACGACATCTCCATTGTCATTACGGAGCTGACCACACCGGAAGACACATTTACGGTCTCCACTGTGGTGGACGGGGACATTGTGGACCAGCAGACCGCCAAGACGGTGGAGGACCTGACCCCCAACGACTGGGTAACCTGGAGCGGCACCGGCGCTCTGGCGGCCACGGTCGGGACCCCTCTGACCACTGGCGCGGACGGCACCCCTGCTGCCAGCGATTACACCGACTTCCTCACCGCCATTGAGCCGTACAAGTTCGACGTGCTGACGACGGCTCTGACAGCACCGTGCAGGACGCTATGGTGGCCTTTGTGAAGCGGATGAGCGAGGAGGAGGGCACCTATATCCAGCTGGTGGCCGCCGGGCTCACGAACCCGGACAGCCGCTACATCATCAACGTAAACAGCGGCGTCACCCTGAGCGACGGGACCACCCTCACCCCCCAGCAGGTGACCTGGTGGTTTGGCGGCGCTACCGCCGGGGCCAAGTATAACGAGGACTTGACCTACGCCACCTATCCCAGCGCGGTGGATGTGACCACCAAGCTGACCAACAGCGGCTATGAGCAGGCCATTCAGGCGGGAGAGCTGGTCCTTTGGGCGGATGATGGGGCCGTGAAAGTAGAGTACGACATCAACTCTCTGGTGACGTACACCGCGGACATCACCGACGTGTACCACTACAACCGGACCATCCGCCTGGTGAACACCATTGCAAACGACATCTACCAGCAGTTCTCCGACAGCTACATCGGGTCGGTGAACAACAACGAAGAGGGCCGCATGATGTTCAAGACGGCCATTGTGGGCTATCTGCTGCAGATCCAGGCCAACAATGGCATCCAGAACTTCACCGCGGACGATGTGGAAGTCCTGCCCGGCCAGGCCATCGACGCCATTCTGGTCAACCTGGCGATCCAGGCCGTTGGAAGCGTAAATAAAATCTACGTCACCCTGGAAGTGAACTAAGGAGGTGGGAACATGGCGTATTTACTGGCGAAGGACACGCTGAACGGCGCGGAGGGGTCCGTGGTGGTGACCATCGACGGACGCAACTATGTGGTGGCCGCCATGCGGAACATCACCACCAACGGGGAGATCCAGTCGGAGGACATGCGGGTGATCGGCACCCGGAAGATCCAGGACAAGCCCAACGGGGTGAAGCTGACAGGCACCGGAAACATCTACTATGGGACCAACCTGTGGACGGACATGGTGCTGTCGTACATCAACACCGGGGTTATGCCTGAGTTTGACATCCAGATCACCAACAACGACCCCACTACCACGGTAGGGTCCCAGACCATTGCCTACTATGGCTGCCACCTGACGGGGACCATTCCCCTCTCTGTGCTGAACAGCGAGGAGACCATGCTGAACTATGACTTCAACTTCACTTATACCGACGTCCAGCGGCTGCAGTCCTTCAACGACCCGGCCCAGCTGGGGAACTAAGGAGGCAATATGAGCAAACTGAGCGCATTTTTGAACCCGGTGAAAACCGACCTGGAGAAGGAGGTCGTGGTCTCAGACCGCTTCCAGGAGGGCGGGAAGCCCGTCCCCTTTAAAATCCGGGCCCTGACCCAGGAGGAGAACGACCGGATCACCAAGCAGGCCACCCGGCAGGTGAAGATCAATGGCCAGACAGTGGAGAAGCTGGACAACGCGGATTACGCCCGGCGGATCATCCTGGCGGCCACGGTGGAGCCGGACTTCCAGAGCAAGGAGATGTGCGACGCATACGGGGTGCTGGACCCCCTCCAGGTGCCCGGTAAGATGCTTCTGTCCGGGGAGTACCGGAAGCTGATGGATGCGATTTTGGACCTGTCCGGCTTCGGTGAGCCCCTGGAGGACGAGGTAAAAAACTGATTGGGGGGCCGTGGGACGAGGATATGCTGGCGGCTTACAGCCTACTCATCGACCACGGCTGGCCCATCTCCAAGTATGAGTCCCTTCCCGTTCGGGAGCGGGAGGTGACCAAGGCCCTGGTGCTCAAGCACCTGGAGGCCGAAAAGAAAGCCATGGACGAGGCCAAGAGGAGGTGAGACCGTGGCGGCCGTTACGGAGACATTAAGATTAGAGGACCGATTTTCCGCGGCCTTTTCCCGGTTCATTAACCTGGGGGGGCGGGCGGCCGGGTCCTCCCGACTGGCCCAGAGCGCGGCGGCAAACTATGAAGCTGTAGCCAGCTCCCTGGACCAGCGGATCATCGGGCTGAATGCACAGATTTCCGTTTTGACTTCGGAGCAGAAGGAACTGGCCGCCTCCGGGAACCAGGACACGGCGGCCTACCGGCGGCTGGAGGCCCAGATCGGGCAGCTCAGCGGCACATTGAAAAGCCTGAAAGGGCAATATGACGCCGTGGAAAAAGAGGCCGAGGAGGCGGCGGCAGCGGCTGAGAAGTTCTCCACAAACTCCCGCGCCGCCGGGACGGCCTCCTCCGGCCTGATGGGCACGGTCCGCAACCTGGCCGGGGCGTTTCTGGGGGTACAGTCGGTCCAGTGGCTGGTAAACACGTCGGACCAGCTCACCAACATCAACGCGCGGCTCCAGCTGATGACCGGCAGCGCGGAGGAAGCGGCGGCGGCAAACGAACAAATTTACCAGGCGGCCATGCGCGCCCGGGGCTCCTATACGGACATGGCGGACACGGTGGCCTCTCTGGGCACGCTGGCGGGGGACGCGTTCTCCGACGGAATGGGTGGCGTGGACACCGGCCAGATCGTGGCCTTTGCCGAGCAGCTCCAGAAGCAAATGGCCCTGTCCGGCACGTCTACCCAGGCGGCCCAGGCGGCCATGCTCCAGCTCACCCAGGGGCTCTCCTCTGGGGTACTGCGGGGCGAGGAGTTAAACTCCATCCTGGAGCAGACCCCCATGATTGCCAAGACCATTGCGGACTATATGGGGGTCACCACCGGGGAAATGCGGGAGCTGGCCAGCGAGGGGGCCGTCACCGCCGAGGTGGTGAAAAACGCCGTCCTGGGGGCGGCGGAGGAGACCAACGCGGCCTTTGCACAGATGCCCATGACCTGGGGCCAGGTGTGGACCCAGATGCAGAACATCGCCATCCAGGCCCTTGACCCCATTCTAGACGGAATCAACTGGCTTGCAAACAATATCGGTACGGCTCTGAACTGGGTGCAGGAGCATGCGGATGGGATCTTTGCGGTGATGATTGGTGCACTGACTGCGCTGGGAATTGCAGGAACAATCGCAGGAGCGAAAATGCTGGCCGCCGGACTACAGGCTGCTGCCGGATGGATCGCAGCAAACCTTCCCATTGTGTTGGTAGGCGCGTCCGTAGCGGCGCTGATCTACGCGGCGCTGAAGGCCGGGGCCACCTTTGAGCAGGTGGGCGGTGTGATCGGCGGCGTGTTCGGGACTGTCTATGCCTTTGCCATGAACAACTTCCTTGTCCCGCTCCAGCGGGGATTCGCGGCCATCGCCAACTTCATCGGCAATGTGTTCAATAACCCGGTAGCGGCAATTATTGTCCTGTTTTACGACATGGCCATTGCCGTCTTGGAAAACATCCGGAATATGGCCCAAGGGATTGAGGATCTGATCAAAAGATTCCGGGCGTGGAGGTCAGCCTGACATCCGGAATTGACCACGTCTTAGGTCAAATGTCCGGAGAGCGGCAGGCAGTTGTTGACTCGTCTGGATGGAAAGAATATGTCACTCCGTGGGATTTTGTAAATTATTCGGATGCCTGGAATCAGGGTTCGGAAATTGGCTCAAAGATCGGAAATGCGCTGGAAAATTTCAGCCTGAGTGACGCCATCAGTTCCTTTGCCTCTTCAGCCTATGACAGTGTGGCCGGAAACCTGAACAGTATCGCCGGGGACGTGCGCGGCATCAAAAAGAGCGTGGATCTGTCCGACGAGGACATCAAGAGCCTGGTGGACGTGGCGGAGCGGCGGTATGTGAACCAGGTCAATTTGACCGCACAGACCCCGGTCATCACCATCAACGGGGCCAACACGGGGCGGACGGCCCAGGACCGGCGGGCCCTGGCGGACGCCATTGAGCTGGTGCTGAGAGAGCAGCTCTCCAGCGGAGCGGCCAGAAGCACAGCAATGGCCTATTCCGGATGAGAGGAAAAAAGGCAGCGCCCTGTGGGGCGCCGCCGTGCCGGTCACTGTGCTTTTTTCAGTTTCTGCAACTCCTCGTTCATCTGGCGGACGATGGATTTCAAAAACTTCACTTCCTCCTCCAGATCGTCCACACGAGAGCGGGGGACCAGCTTCTCCAGGATGGCCGCCTGCCCGTCGGCCAGGAGGTTGAATTTGGGGAGGATCGCGGATTCAAAGTAGGCCATCATCCGGGATTCGGATTCTTTAATGGAACGGTCGATCATTTCTTGGATGGACTGCAAGTCTGTTCCGTCCAGCATCTTCATCACCTCGTGGAAGTATTATACCGGCGGCAGGGGCCGCTTGTCAAGAAAGGAAGGGCGGCATGGCGAACAACTACGGGCTGTTTTTCACCCGGGACGGGCAGGTGGTCCGCCTCCCCGTCAATCCGGAGAAATTGCCGGAGACCAAGGAAAACGACAACGGGGAGTTCAATGTGCTAGGCATCGGCCCCATCATGCAGGCCCGCATTCCAAAGCTGCGGGTGGTGACCATTTCCTCCTTCTTTCCCGGGCGGCCCTTCTCCGGGGTGCTCAATTCCGGCGCCTTCCAGCCCCCGGAGTTCTTCATTGACTTCTTCCGGCGGGCTATGGACGACCGGGCCACTATCCTGTACACCCCCGTCCGGTACTATGAGAACGGGGAGCCCTTCTTCACCGGGGACACGGGATTCCCGTGCCTTGTGACCTCCTTCCAGACCGAAGAGCGGGGCGGGGAGACCGGGGATTTCTACTATGACCTGGAAATCACGGAGTACCGGGACTACTCCCCCCAGGGGGTGCAGGTGCAGCAGGCGGCCACAGCCGCCGCGCCCGCGGTGGCGACCAAAGAGCCGTCCCGGGACATCCCCACCGGGGAGATCACGGTGGGGGCCACCTGCATCGCCAACGGGTCCTATTATTACACCTCTTACGGGGACGAGCCCCACGGCAACGGCAACGGGCGGACGGTGAAGGTGTCCCGCATCGTGGACGCGTCCCGGCCCGACTGCGTACACATCACGGACGAGGCGGGCAATCCCCTGGGGTGGATCTCCAAGGACAAGCTGCAGGTGGTGACAGGGTGAAAACGGAGCTTTTGATTGAGGAGAAGCGCACCGGCCGCATTTGGGAGGTGTCCAACTGTGTGACCACCTGCTCCTGGACCACGGAGCGCACCGGAACCCCGGGAAAGTTCACCTTTACCGTGGTTGCCAACGGGGGCCTCTCCTTTGTGGAGGGGGATGTGGTCCGCTTCTCGGTGGACGGACAGCTGCAGTTTTACGGCTGGGTGTTCACCAAGAGCAAGGACCGGTACGGGGTTGTGGACGTGACCTGCTATGACCGCATCCGGTATCTGAAGGCCAACGCCTCCTATGCCTTCTACGACCAGACGGCGGGGGACATGATCCGGCAGATTGCCGCCGACTTACAGGTGGATGTGGGGGCGGTGGCAGACACTGGGTATTCAATTCCCTCCTTCATCAAGGAGGACTGCTCCTGTCTGGACATGATCGGCGAGGCGGTGCAGCAGACCCTTTTGAACACCGGGGACATCTATGTCTTCTTCGACGACGGGAACGGGCTTGCTTTACAGCGGCCGGAGGACATGATCTCCGACGTGATGATCGGGGAAAAGTCCTATTTATTGGACTATACATACAAGACGGACATCGACGAGCAGACCTATAACTCCATCAAACTGGCCCGGCCCAATGAGGACACCGGCCGGGCGGACGTGGTGGTGGAGGACTCGGAGACCATTGGGCGGTGGGGGTTATTGCAGCTCTATCAAAAGGTGGACGAGAGCCTGAACACCGCCCAGATGCAGGCCCAGGGGCAGGCCAGCCTGGAGTATTACAACCGGAGAATGCGGACCGTGCAGGTGAACGCCCTGGGGGTGCCGGGGCTGCGGGCCGGTCAGATGGTGCTGATGCAGGTGCCCAGCCTGGGGGACATCAACCTGGACCAGTACGTTTTATTGGACAAGGTGAGCCACACCTGGGAGAACGACCAGCACACCATGGACTTTACCACGGCGCCCATTTAAGGAGAGAGCGATGAGCCTTTTAGGAGCGATACAGGAGATCAGCCAGCAGAACGCGGCGGCGGGCCAGCCCACGGACTATGTGGTGGGGACGGTGACCGGGGTTAATCCCCTGGAGATCACCATCAACACGGCCATGGCCCCCCTGCGGGAGAGCGTCCTGCTGCTGACGGAGAGCGTGGTAGAAAAGAAAATCCCGGTGCTGTCCCACTCCCACTACATCCCCGCCGGGACCCTGACCCACTCCCACGGCGGCGCGGTGGGGCAGGACCTCACCGGCCAGTACCAGACGAACGAGTCCCTTCTCTCCGCGGGGGCGGACACGGCCCTCCAGGGGGCGGATATCGTGTGCTGGGAACACGGGAAAGCGCTTCCGGTGGAGGATGGGTACATCATCCTGAACCGGAAATTGGAGATGGGGGACCAGGTGCTTTTGGTGCGGGTGGCCCACGGCCAGCGGTACATCATTCTCTCCCGCGTGTTTGAGCATGGAGGCGGTTAAATGGCGATTTTACCCACCGGCGGCACCATCCAGAGCGGGGTGCAGTTTCAGCAGCAGCCGGACCGGACCTGGTACATCAACAAGGAGACCCAGCGAATTCAGGGGGATTGCGACGGCTGGCAGGCGGTCCGGCAGGCCGTGGAGATCATTTTGAATGTGGAGCGGTTCCGGTGGCAGATTTACCGGCCCTACTCCGGGATGCAGTGGGAGGGCCTCATTGGACAAGACCCCGGCTATGTGGCGGCTGAATTGCAGCGGCGCATCCGGGAGGCCCTGATGATGGACGACCGGGTACGGGGCATCTCCGACTTTACCTATACCATGGAGGGGGACCGGCTGACCGCCTCCCTCACGGTGAACACCGTATATGGGGACTATGAGACCAGCGTGGAGGTGACTTTGACGTGATCGACTTTACCCAGGAGACCTACCAGAACATTTTGCGGGCCATGCTGGACCGGGTTCCGGACACCTACGACAAGCGGGACACGGCCCCCATCCCCACGGCTTTAGGGCCCGCCGCCTGGGCGCTGGAGGGCTTCTATCTGAGCCTAAACCAGGTGCAGCAGCAGGCATTCGTGCAGACCGCTGTGGGAGACTCCCTGGACATGCTGGCCATCATTGCGGTTCTGACCCGGGGACAGGCCACACCGGCGGTGCGGCTGGGCATATTCAACGCCGCGGTCCCGGATGGGGTGCGGTTTTCCACCATCAACGGGGAGAACAGCATCAATTTTGCGGTGACGGCCCCGGCAACGGTGGAGGACCCAGCGGAGGGCTTCTATTACTACCAGCTGACGGCGGAGACTCCGGGAACCATCGGAAACGAGTACACCGGTCCGATTTTGCCCATCTCCGTGGTGCCGGGCCTGACATCGGCGGAGATCACCGACATTTTAGTGCCGGGGGACGACACGGAGACGGACGAGTCCTTTCGGGAGCGGATCATCGAGGCATTGAATGAGCGGCCCTTCGGCGGGAACATCGCCAGCTACCGGCAGTATGTGACCACCCTTGACGGGGTGGGCAGCGTGCAGGTGTACCCCACCTGGGACGGGGGCGGCACGGTGAAGCTGAGTATTTTGGGAAGCGACTGGCTTCCGGCCACCCCCACGCTGGTGGAGAACGTACAGAACGCGGTGGACCCGCCCCCCAACCAGGGGCTTGGATTGGGCATGGCCCCCATTGGGGCGAAGGTGACCGTCGTGGCCCCCACGGAGCTAACGGTGACCGTGTCCGCCACGGTGACGCTGTCCTCCGGGTATCAGATCGGCCAGGTGCAGCAGCCCATTGAACAGGCCATTGAGGCGTACCTGCTGACCATCCGGCAGGACTGGGACACCAACGTGTCCGCCAATTCGGTGCAGTACGCCGCCGACGTGTATCTGGCCCGGATCACCGCCGCCATCGTGGGGGTGACGGGGGTGGTGAACGCCACCAACGTGACGCTGAACGGCGCCGCCACGGACCTGACCCTGACGGAGACCGGGGAGACCCAGCAGGTGCCCATCCTTGGAACCGTGACGCTGACGGGAGGGACCACATGAACCCCATCGAATTGGACACCCAGCTGTGCCAACAGCTCCCCCCATGGTACCGGGAGATTTTAGACTATCAGCAGATGTGCCAGACGGAGACGGCCCAGTTTGAGGCGCTGGCCCAGGAGATCACCGGCGTGGCGGATAACTTTTTTTCCAAACCATGGACCTGTCCGGGATTGAGATGTGGGAGAGCATTTTCCACATCGTGCCCAATCCCCAGACGGAGGACATGGAATTCCGGCGGTACCGGGTGCTGAACCGGATCACCACCAAGCCGCCGTATACCCTGGGGTTTCTGTACCAGAAATTAGACCAGATGATCGGGCCGGGGCTGTGGGAGGTGGAGATCGACTACCCAGGCTATACCATGACCATCCAGACTCCCCTGCAAAATGCCCTTTATGAGGGGGAGCTGATCCACATGATCAACACCATCAAGCCGGCTCATATCGGATGGGGCATCCAGTATGTGGAGATCCGGACGACCAATATCTATGTGGGCGCGGTGCCCAGGCTGGGCTTTACGGAGATCACCATGGGCATTGAGACGCCGCCCCAGGGACAGACCCCTGTGTATCTGGGTACGGTCAGCCGCCGGGCGGACGCATTCTTTACGGAAGGTATTCAGACCCCGCCCCAGGGCACGACGCATGTCTATACAGGTGTGTTCGGGCGGCGGGGAGACCGAACCATTACGACCATAACAGTGTGAAAGGAGCAACGATATGGCATTACCGCAAATTCAACTGACCAATGCTGGGGCGGCCCTGCTGGCCAAGACGCCGCTAGGCAACACGGTGGAGGTCACGGGCTGGCAGATCGGCAGCGGGGCTCTGCCCCAGGGGGCGGACATCCGAAACCAGACCGCCTTGGTGCAGACCGTGGCGTCGGTCCCCATCGCCCAGGTGAGCCCCGACGGCAACCAGTGTCTGATCACAGGACAGTACAGTAACCAGGGGGCTCAGGCGTTCACCTGGGAGGAGACGGGCCTGTTTGCCAACGACCCGGACAGCGGGAGCATCCTGTTTGCTTATGGCAATTCCTTTGGGGACGGGGAGCCCATCCCGGCGGGAACGGAGACGCTGCGGGAAATTGTGTTTGGCGGGCAGTTCGTGTTTGACGTGGTGGCCAACATCACCGCCACCATCGATCAGGGCCTGGTGTTCGCTACAGTGAAACAGCTTCAGGACTATGTGCCGCTGACGCAGAAGGGGGAAGCCAACGGCGTTGCTTCTCTGGATGGAAGCGGAAAGGTGCCCCTGGCCCAGATCTCAGACGCGATTGCCAGAGTATCCCAGCTGAACAAGGCCGGACCAGCGGTGGTCGTGGGTGCCTCTGGGCAGGGATACACAGCGGACGACTGCGACTTCCTGTGCGACGGGACAACCGACTCCGCCACCATCGCCGCCGCTTTTGAAGCTATCCCCGGCGGGACGGGCACGGTGCTACTGCTGGCGGGGACGTACCTGCTGGAGAAGGTGCTTACCGTGCCCTCTAACTGCACGCTGATGGGCAGCGGGTGGAACAGTATTTTGAAGGTGAACTATACCAATACGGAATCATTTGAAGGTGTTATTTATCCTGCTGCAGGAAGCACAGTCGCTAATCTCACGATAGATGGGAATCAAAAAGAATTTCTCACCGAAAACAAGACAATGCTGGGTGTTCGAAATACCACTGGAAGCATTCTGATTTATCGATGCAAATTCGTTGATTTCGATCAAGGAGCGAGAGTCAATCCAACAGGTGGCTATCAGGGCGGAAGTTTCAACGTCATATGCTGCCTATTTGATGGTACAGACAATGCGAATGAAAATCCAGTCGCTGTTTTGACAAAAGGAAATTCTGTTATAGCGTTTAATGAGTTTAAAAATATAACAAGCGGGGTTCCGATAGCTTCTGCTGGAGATATTGTTGTTGGGAATCAAATTACTGATTGCTCCAATGGAATTATGGCTTCTAGTTTCACAGGAACAAGCATTAGCGACGCGAAGAATATTCCTGTTGTAATTTTTGGAAACCGAATTTTAAACATAAATAATTACGGAATCAATTTGTTTGATACGTTAGGCGCTGTCGTGGCAAATAACATTGTCAAATGTACTTCATGGCCGTCTTCATCAAAATCAATTTGGGCACAAACAGATGCTCAACACAACCTTATCATCGGCAACATGATCTACGGCAAGAACTACACCGATGCAGGCACGGGCAACACCTGGGTCAACAACAAGTACAACTAAGGAGGCAGCTATGGCACACGAGGCGCTGAGGATGTATGGCGAGACGGTGGAACTGAACCGGTACAAGGTGACATACACCTTTCTGGGGCAGGAGCGCACCGCCTATGCCCCCACAGAGGAGGAGGCCGGGCGCACGGCGGAACTTTACCACGGCTCTTATGAGCCCATGGACGTTTCCGCCTATGAGTGGATGGAGGGGCTGTCCTTCCCCACCCGAGACGAGGCGGTTAAGGCGTTCGAGGCCGGGCAGGCGGCGTATGAGGCCGGGCAGCGCGAGAAGGATGCCCTGGCCAATGAGAGGTTGCGGGCTGACCTGGATGAGACCAGCGAGGCCCTGAACATGATTTTGACGGGGTACACGGGAGAGGAGGCAGACGATGAAACCGGAACTGCGTGAAAAAATCATCGCGTACAACAAGCACCGAAAATCGGTGGACGAGAAGGCCAACGACTTCCAAACCATTTTGGACAACCTGCCCCCCGGACAGGTGAAAAATTTACTCAAAGACCCGGTGTGCGGGCCGATTCTGGAAAAGTACGGGGTACAGTGAAAAAACCGCCCCCGAAGGGGCGGAAATTGACAAAAAGCGGCGCGTAAGGTAGAATAAAAAAGCCCCTGACGGGGCCTTGGGCGCTGTTGGATACGGCGGTTAGCCACTCCCTTGCGAAAGGGGGTGATGCGATTGTGGGACACCAATGGAAGCGATTCCTGCGGTTTTTGGTGTGTCTGGCCTTTGTGCTCTACATACTGACCATAAAGCGTGCTAGCCGCTCGGCTGGTCCCCGAACGGCTAGCGAGTTAATCTCGATGGCTTAGTGGGCTAACCGTCAAACAACAGCGCCCTTGTACTTTTATTATACCAGTCCTGGTCGCTTTGTCAAGTGTGACAAGGCGGCTTTGTTTTATGTGATCAACCGGCAAAGCCGGAAATTTGAAAGGAGAATGTACTTATGAACCGATTTCTGATCAACTGCGCCTGGGACATTATGGACCTGGGCAAGGCCAACCACGTGGACAACAGCGTGGCCCGGGCCATGTTCGTGGAGAACCTGGAGACCTACGGCACCGACCACTTTTCCAACTACCCCGGCGCGGAGGTGGACTACGCCGCCCTCAGCGCGGCGTGGCAGGCCCTGAGCGACAGCGAGAAGGCCGCGGCCAAGACCGCCTGCAAGGACTTCATGACCGACTGCTACGAGGCGATCTCCGAGACCCGGCGGGTGGGCAGCATGGCAAAGTTCCTGGACATCGCCGCCCACTATCAGGTGCCGGAGGACGCGCCCAAGCCGGATTACCTTCTGTACGCCCACGCCTGGGACATCTGGGACAAGGCGGACGCAGAGGGCACCACTCTGGAGGCGGCCAAGGACGCCTACGTGGAGACGCTGCCCGGCTGGAAGAACCTCAGCGACAGCCAGAAGGCCGAGGAGGAGGCGTGGTTTGCCCTGAAGGTGGCCCCCTACGACAAGGGCCTCCAGTACGCCCGCATGACGGACGACCGGGCGCTGTTTGAGAGCGTCCTGGCCAGCCGGTAAGGCTTCGTCCGCGTCAGGCCGCGGACGAGTTGGAGGCAGTCCCCTGCGCGCGCTCGTGGTGCTCGCACACTTGGGGCCTGAGGGGTGTTTTCCCGAGGCACATGTCCCCGGGAAAACGATCCCAATAGTTTCCCGCCTGCGGGCGGGAACTCTGCGAGGCGCAGGGGGCGTCTCCCACCAGAAAAGGAGCATGATATGGTAAGAGAGTACAGCCTGGGGCGGGATAGGGACTTGCAACTGAGTCCCCATTTCCGCCTGGCGGAGTTCGCCAGCAAGGACGGGGCGGACAAAGTCCTGGTGGACGAGGATCTGGTGGCGCTGCTGGAGCAGATCCGGGAGGCCACCGGCGGGGCGGTCACCATCAACAGCGGCTACCGCTCCCCGGAGCACAACGCCGCCGTGGGCGGGGTGCCCCACAGCCAGCACGTCTACGGCCGGGCGGCGGACATCGTGGTCGCCGGGGCCTCGCCGCTGCTGGTGGGGCAGATCGCGGAATATTACTTAGGCCGGCGGGGCGGCATCGGCGTCTACCAGACGTTTACCCATGTGGACACCCGGTCGGTCCGGAGCAGATGGGACCAGCGCAGCGGCAAGCAGATCGTCGTGGGCGGCTGGCCCGGATGGGAGGAAACTATGACACAGGAGCAGTTTAACCCCATGTTCA
>CALXDE010000002.1 GCA_944386965.1 uncultured Oscillospiraceae bacterium | reverse complement strand
AATCCAGGGCCAGGGTGTCCCCCTCCACCGCCGCTTTGCTGCGCAGGACGATCTCCGCGCTCGCCCCGGCCTTCAGCAGGGACACATGGGCCCCATCCTCCACCGACACGCCGTCCACGGTGCAGGAGGCGGCCGCGTCGTCAAAGGCCAGGGCCACCGTCACCGGCTCCGTCCCGGCGTTGGCGAGGGTGTAGACGTCCGTGGCGTACACGGTGCCGTCCGGAGCGAACTCCAGGGTCAGCGTCCGCTCCGCCGTGATGCCCTCCACGGCCTCCGCCAGGGAGAGAGCCGGCACCGCGCTTCCAATTGCCGCCCCGCTCTCGCCAGCGCCGCCGGCGTCGTTGGGCGGGGGCATGGCACTGTCGCCGGTGGTATCGCTGTCCTCCGGCGCCGCGCCGTCAGCGGTGTCGCCGCCGGCGTCTGCCCCATCGGTCACCGTGCCATTGCCGCTGCCGGTGCTGTTGCCGGCGGCAGCATCCATGCCGCCCATGCGGAGGTTCGCCGCCAGGTATCCGATGCACACCACCAGGGCCAGGCACGCCGCCAGGCCCGCGTACCGCTGCCAGGGGATGGCCTTCCTTTTGGTGAAGCGGTAGTCCAGGGCCTCCTCCAGCAGATCCTCCCGGACCTCCGTAATGGCGTCAAAAAACTTCTCCGCGCCGCTCATACCGTCACCCCCCTCTCCTCCAGATACCGCCGCAGCTGCTCCCGCAGCCGCAGCAACCGCTTGGTCAGAGCGTTGGGCCGCAGTCCCAGCTCCTCCGCCAGCGCCGCCACGCTCTCCCCGCTCCAGTACCGCCGCAGGAATACAGCCCGCTCCTCCCGCTCCAGGGTGTCCAGCCAGGCGCTGATAAGGCCCGCCAGCTCCCCGGCCTCTACAGTTCGCTGGACATTGTCCGGCGTGGGGACGCAGTCGGCCAGCTCACTCAGGAGCACCTCCGCCCCGGCAAAACGCTTCTGCGCGTGGGCGGCGCGGTAACGACTGATGGACAAATTCCGCACGATGCGCCCCACATAGGAGCGCAGGGAGCAGGGCCTCTGGGGCGGCATGGTGTCCCAGCAGCGGCCGTAGGTGTCGCTGACGCACTCCTCACTGTCCTGAAAGCTGCTCAGGATGTTCATGGCGATCCGGTGGCAGAAGGCACCGTACTTCCCGTCCGTCTCCCGGATGGCCCGCTCGTCCCGCAGCCAGTAGAGATCAATGATCTGCAGATCCTCCACGGTCCACTCCTCCTTTCATCCCCAAAGACGCAAAGGGTGCGTCCATGTGCCGTCAGTATACCAAAAAATTGCGGGAATGCCCAGGGAAATTCCCCATTTTGCCGTCGCAATTTTTCTCAGTTTGTGATATACTGTCCCCAAAGTACGCGCCAGGAGGAGACAAGATCATGCGCATTGTTGTAAAGGTGGGCACATCCACCCTGACCCATGGGACCGGCAAGCTGAACATCCGCCGGGTAGAGAAGCTCTGCGAGGTGCTGAGCGATCTGAAAAATGCCGGCCACGAGGTGGTGCTGGTGTCCTCCGGCGCCATCGCCATGGGCGTGGGGAAGATGAATCTCCAGTCCAGGCCCACCGACATGCCCACCAAGCAGGCTGCCGCCGCCATCGGGCAGTGCGAGCTGATGTATATTTACGACAAGCTGTTCTCCGAGTACCACCACACGGTGGCCCAGATCCTGCTGACGGGCTCAGATGTGGAGGACGAACAGCGCCACCGGAACTTCCAGAACACCATGTTCCGCCTGCTGGAGATGGGAGCCCTGCCGGTAATCAATGAAAATGACACCGTGGCCACGGCGGAGATCGCCGTGGGGGACAACGATACCCTGGGGGCCATTGTGGCGGTGAACATCCACGCGGACCTGCTGGTGCTTATGAGCGACATCGAGGGGCTCTACACCGCCGATCCCCACAAGGACCCCGACGCCACCCTGATCCCCCTGGTCACCGAGCTGACGCCGAAGATCCTGGCCCTGGCCGGAGGCAGCGGCAGCGAGCTGGGCACCGGCGGCATGGTGACCAAGCTCAAGGCCGCCCAGCTGTGCATGGAGGCCGGGTGCGACATGATCATCACCAACGGCATCCGCCCCGGCGACCTGTACCGCATTGCCGACGGGGAGAACGTGGGCACCCGCTTCCTAGGCAGGCGGGAGGAGGACGCGCGATGAACCGGGATGTCGCCGTCCGGGGCCGGCGGATGCACGCCTGCCTGCTGGGCGGCGGAGAGGCGGCCATCGTCCTCCTCTCCGGCTCCTGTATCCCCCTCCCCCAGCTGGAATACCGCCCTCTGATCAAGGCGCTGGCCGCGAATTTCCAGGTGGTTTTGCTGGAGAAATTCGGCTATGGCGGCAGCGACGCCACCAATCAGCCCCGGGATCTTCAACAGGTTGTGGCGGAATACCGGGAGGCCCTGGCCGCTCTGGATGTGCCATTTCCAGTGGCGCTGGCCGCCCACAGCATGGGATTTCTGGAGGCGCTATACTGGGCGCAGCACTACCCCGAGGAGGTGTCGGCCCTCATCGGCATCGACCCGGCCACGCCGGAGAGCTATCGGGACTTTGACAGAGCCAGGGCCCTCCGCCAGCTCACCGCCCTCTCCCAGAAGCCTCTTTTGCGGAAGCTCGCCGCCGACCGCTACTGCAGGCAGCTGTTTCGCCGGCTGGATATTCCCCCGGAGCGCCGCGCGGACCAGGAGGCCAGGGCCCTGCGCAATTTTGCCGGCCCGGTCTGGCTGGCGGAGGCCCGGGCTCTTCCGGAGAATCTGGCCGCCATCGCCGCCGCGCCGCTGCCCCGCTCGCTTCCCACCCTGTTCTTCCTCTCCAACGGCCGGGGCACCTCCATGCCGGAAGCTCTCTGGCGGAAACACGGCCTGGATTTTCTGAGAAACATGGTCTACGGGGAGCATCTGCTGCTGGACCTGCCTCACAACCTGTACCAGCTCGCCCCGGACCTTATCGCCAAAAAAATCACGACCTGGCTGCAGCCGGTCGCGGAACATCACTAAGGGAGGATTGTTATGACCACATTTGAACTCCTGGAACAGGCAAAGCGCGCCAAGGCCGCCATGGCCGCCGCCTCTGCCGGGCAGAAAAACCAGGCGCTGCTGGCCATGGCGGAGGCGCTGGAGGCCCGGTCGGCCTCCATTCTCACCGCCAACACCCTGGACCTGGAGGCTGCCCGGGGCCGCATCAGCGATGTGATGCTGGACCGGCTGGCCCTCAGCGAGAGCCGCATTTCCGGCATGGCCGAGGGCATCCGCCAGGTAGCCGCCCTCCCCGACCCGGTGGGGCAGGTGCTGCGGCGGGTAGACCGGCCCAACGGCCTGCGCATTGAAAAAACGGCGGTGCCCATGGGGGTTATCGCCATCATCTACGAGAGCCGTCCCAATGTCACCAGCGACGCCGCCGCCCTGGCCCTGAAGGCCGGCAGCGCCTGTGTCCTGCGCTGCGGCAAGGAGGCCCACCGCTCCGCCGCGGCCATCGTGGATGCCCTGCACCTGGGGATGGAGCGAGCGGGACTGCCCCGGGAGGCCCTCGGACTGGTGGAGGACACCACCCGCCAGAGCGCCAATGAGCTGATGACCGCCGTGGGGCTGGTGGACCTGCTGATTCCCCGGGGCGGGGCCGGGCTGATCCGCGCCTGCGTGGAGAACGCCACGGTGAACGTCATCGAGACGGGCACCGGCATCTGCCACGTCTATGTGGACGCTGACGCCGACCTGGACATGGCCCTTGCCATCGTAGAAAACGCCAAGACCAGCCGGCCCAGTGTGTGCAACGCCGAGGAGGTCCTGCTGGTTCACAGGGATGTTGCCGAGGCGTTTCTCCCCCGGCTGAAAGCCCGCATCCCCCAGGTGGAGCTGCGGCTGTGCCGCCGGGCGGCGGCCATCATCCCCGGCACACCCGCCGGAGACATGGACTTCGACACGGAGTTTCTGGACTACATCCTGGCGGTGAAGGTGGTGGACGGCCTGGAGGAGGCCATCGCCCACATCGCGGAGCACTCCACCGGCCACAGCGACGCCATCATCACCCGAAACTCCACCGCTGCCCACACGTTCCTCCGCTCGGTGGACAGCGCCGCCGTGTACTGGAACGCCTCCACCCGCTTTACCGACGGTGGAGAGTTTGGCCTGGGGTGCGAGATGGGCATTTCTACCCAGAAGCTCCACGCCCGGGGGCCCATGGGGCTGGAGGAATTGTGCACTTATAAGTATATCATCACCGGCGACGGTCAGGTCCGCTGACCGCCGCGTCCGGGAAGAAGGAGAAGATTATGTCAACTTACGAATTGGGATTTGTCGGAACCGGAAACATGGGCGGCGCTCTGGTGCAGGCGGTCTGCAAGATTGCCGACCCGGGCAGCGTGCTGCTTGCCAACCGCACCCGGGCCAAGGCGGAAGCCCTGGCCGGGCGCTTCGGCTGCGCTGTGGGCACCAACGAGGAGGTCGCCGCCCAGTGTAAATACATTTTTCTCGGCGTGAAGCCCCAGATGATGGCGGGTACCCTGGCCCCTCTGCAAGCGATTTTGCGGTCCCGCCGGGACTCCTTCATCCTGGTATCCATGGCTGCCGGCCTCACCATGGAGAAGATCGCCGTCCTGGCCGGCGGAAATTTCCCCGTCATCCGCATCATGCCCAACACACCCTGCGCCGTGGGCGCCGGACTTACCAACTATACCGCCAACGACGCCGTCACCCAGGAGGACCTGGAGAAATTCCTCCACTATATGTCCGCCTCCGGAACTCTGGACCCCCTGGATGAGTCCCTCATCGAGGCGGCCACCGCCATTGCCGGATGCGGCGGCGCCTACATCCTCCAGATCCTGGAGGGGCTTGCGGACGGCGGCGTGGCCTGCGGTCTGCCCCGGGCCAAGGCTCTGCTCTATGCCGCCCAGATGATCGAGGGCACCGGCAAGCTGGCGCTGGAAACCGGCCTCCACCCCGGCGTGCTGAAGGATCAGGTGTGCAGTCCCGGCGGGTCCACCATCCAGGGTGTTCGCGTCCTGGAGCAGCGGGGTGTCCGCGGGGCCATGATGGACGCGGTCATTGCCGCCTGGCAGCGGGGCAAGGAACTGGGCTGAGGAGAGATTGCCCTCCCGATGGTCCTTTTGAAAGTGAACGCCCCCTCCGGCTGGGCCGGAGGGGGCGTTTTCCGCTCTCTGTGGGACGCGGGCTTATTTGATGCTGAACAGGATCTCCGCATAGGAGGGGTAGGGCCAGAACTCCGCGCTGGTGATGACCTCCAGCGCGTCGGCAGCGGCGCGGACCTTTTCCATGGTGGCAAAGACCGTGTACCGGTAGTAGTGAGCCTCCTCGGCAAGGCTGCCCCGGGGCACCTTGACGATGGCGTTTTCCAACTCCTCACAGGCCCCCATCAGCGCCTTGCTGTACCCCGACAGGGTGCGCAGCAGCTTCTCCTCGGTGGAACAGTCGATGTCCTCCAGCGCGGCCCGCTTGGTGGTGATGGTGTTTGCCACCTCCGTCATAAAGGCGCACACCGCCGGATAGATGTCCCGCTTGACCATGTCCACCATGGTGTTGGCCTCAATGCCGATCACTTTACAGTAGTTCTCAAAGTGGATCTCACTGCGGGCGGTGAATTCCTGTCGGGTGTATATGCCGTGCTTTTCAAAGAGCGCCACATTCTTGGGCAGCAGATAGCACTTCAGGGCATCGGCGGTGCACCGCAGGTTGGCCAGGCCCCGCTTCTCCGCCTCCTCCACCCAGGCATCCTCGTAGCCGTTGCCGTTGAAGATGATGCGCTGATGGGCGGTGAAGGTTTCCTTGATCAGCCTGTTGAGCGCCTCATTGAAATCATCAGCCGCCTCCAGCTCATCAGCGAACTGGCTGAGTTCCTCGGCCATGATGGTATTCAGGGCGATGTTGGGTCCGGAGATGGACTGGCTGGAGCCCAGCATGCGGAACTCGAACTTGTTTCCGGTGAAAGCCAGGGGGCTGGTGCGGTTGCGGTCGGTGTTGTCCAGGGGAATCTGGGGCAGGGAGTCCACGCCGATGTTCAGCGTCCGCTTGCCCGCCTCCTGGTACTCCGTACCCTGGATAATGGAGTCCACCACAGCCTCCAGCTCGTCCCCCAGGAAGATGGAGAGGATGGCCGGCGGCGCCTCCTGGGCGCCCAGGCGGTGGTCGTTGCCGGGGATGGCCACCGTGCTGCGCAGCAGCTCCTGGTACTCATCCACACCCTTGATAAACGCCGCCAGGAACAGCAGGAACCGGGCGTTCTGACTGGGGGTGGAGCCGGGCCGGAAGCGGTTGAGGCCGGTGTCGGTGCTCAGGGACCAGTTGTTGTGCTTGCCCGAGCCGTTGACCCCGGCAAAGGGCTTCTCGTGGAGCAGGCACACCATGCCGTGGCGGCCGGCCACCCGCTTCATCAGCTCCATGGTCAGCTGGTTGTGGTCGCAGGCGGTGTTGGCGTCGGTATAGATAGGGGCCAGCTCGTGCTGCGCCGGAGCCACCTCGTTATGCTTGGTCTTGGCCAGCACGCCCAGCTTCCACAGCTCCTCGTCCAGCTCCGCCATATACGCGGCAATGCGGGGCTTGATGGAGCCGAAGTAGTGGTCATCCAGCTCCTGTCCCTTGGGCGGGCGGGCGCCAAAGAGGGTGCGGCCGGTGAGGATCAGGTCCTCCCGCTGCTCGTAGACAGACTTGTCGATGAGGAAGTACTCCTGTTCCGGGCCAACCTGAGGGGTCACCCGTTTGACGTCGGTATTTCCAAACAGCTTCAGGATGCGCACCGCCTGGCGGCTGAGCTCATCCATGGAGCGCAGGAGCGGGGTCTTCTTGTCCAGGGCGTGTCCGCCGTAAGAACAGAACACCGTGGGGATGCAGAGACTTCCGTCCTTGATGAAGGCAAAGGCGGTGGGGTCCCAGGCGGTATAACCCCGGGCCTCAAAGGTGGCCCGCAGTCCGCCGGAGGGGAAGGAGGAGGCGTCGGGCTCACCCCGCACCAGCTCCTTGCCGGAGAAGAGCATCATCACCTTGCCCTGCTCAATGGGGGTGATGAAGCTGTCGTGCTTCTCCGCGGTGACGCCAGTCATGGGCTGGAACCAGTGGGTGTAATGGGTAGCCCCCTTCTCGAGGGCCCAGTCCTTCATGGCGTTGGCGATCTCGTTGGCGATCTCCAGGGTCAGGGGCCTGCCCTCGGCGATGCAGGTCTTCCACCCCTGATAGCTGGCGCCGGACAGCCGCTGGCGCATGACCTCCTCGTTAAACACCATACTCCCAAAGATCTCGGTTACTTTGCTGCTCATACTTGCGTCCTCCTAATGCCGCTGTGCGGCAGAATCTTCGTATCCTTTTCCCGCCATGCCCGCCGCCTCTCCGCTTCACATGCCGGAGGCCCCGTAGTTGCTGAGCACACGGGCGCTGGGGTCATCCACATCGCAGCCCTTCCAGGACTTGTTGGGCATCCAGAAGTCCGCCACCATCTCCGCCTGGCCGGGATAATATTTCTCAAAGATCTCCCGGTACAGCAGGGACTCCTTGGTAAAGGGTCTGGCGTGGTAGGCGTATCGCTCAGCGATCTGCCGCCAGTCATCTCCATACTGCTTCTCCGCGAATGCCTTCAAATCGTCCACCATGCTGTGGCCCACGGCGTCGGAGAAGGCGGCCTTCTCCCGCCGCAGAATGGACGCCGGCAGATAGTCCCCCTCGAACGCGCGGCGCAGCAGATATTTTCCCTGGCCGTATACGTTCATCTTCTTGGCCGGATCGACGGACATGATATATTTCACCAGCTCCAAATCGCCGAAGGGGACCCGGGCCTCCAGGGAATGGACGGAGATGCACCGGTCCGCCCGGAGCACATCGTACATGTGGAGTTCACGGACGCGCTTCTCCGCCTCCTGCTGGAATGCCTGGGGACTGGGGGCGAAGTCGGTGTACTTATAGCCGAACAGCTCGTCGCTGACCTCTCCGGTGAGGAGCACCCGGACATCACTCTGCTCGTGAATGGCCTTGCACAGCAGATACATGCCCATGCTGGCCCGGATGGTGGTGATGTCGTACGTACCCAAAGTATACACGACCGTATCCAGGGCGTCCAGCACATCCTGCTCGGTCATATAGATTTCGTGGTGGTGGCTGCCGATATGCTCCGCCACCTGTCGGGCATATTTCAGGTCGATGGCGTCAGTGGACATACCGATGGCATAGGTTTCGATGGGCTTGCCCAACAGCCGGGCCGCGATGGCGCACACCAGGGAGCTGTCCAGCCCGCCGGAGAGCAGGAATCCCACCGGCACGTCGGCGTCCAGCCGCTTCTCCACGGCCAGGATCAACAGCTCATGGATTCTCTCGCAGATCGTATCCACATCATCGTGACACACCTCATCCACCGCGGCAATGTCGCAGTAGCGGGTAAACTGCCCGTCCTTGTAGTAGTGACCCGGAGGGAAGGGCGTGATCTTATCCGTGAGGCCCACCAGGTTCTTGGGCTCGCTGGCAAAGATGATTTTTCCCGAGGCGCTGTACCCATAGTACAGAGGCCGGATGCCGATGGGGTCCCGGGCGGCGATGAACTGATCCGTGGGGGCGTCATAGAGAACCATGGCGAACTCCGCGTCCAGCATGGGGAACATGTCCACCCCGTACTCCCTCCAGAGGGGCAAAAGCAGCTCACAGTCGCTGCCGCTGCGGAAGGTGTAGCCCCTGGCCTCCAGGTCCCTCTTCATCTTCCGGAACCAGTAGAGCTCCCCGTTGCACACCACGGCGCTGCCGTCCGGCGCGGTAAAGGGCTGCATGCCTTCGCTCTGGAGTCCCATGATGGCCAGGCGATGGAACATCAGAATCCCGCTTCCCACCGGCATGATCCGGGTGTCGTCCGGCCCCCGGCTGACGGTCTTGGCAAAGGCCGCCATCAAATCTTCTCTGGGGATATCCTTTCCCGTATAACCCATGATCGCACACATAAAAAATGCACCTCCGAATTTCCCCGACGTCACTTCATCCCAAAATTTTAGGACGAATCGTCGGAATCCGCGGTGCCACCTAATTTGCTGCTCTCACAGCCACCTTTCGCGCTCAGGGGAAAGCTCCCGGTAAACGCTATGGCTGTAACGGGCCATCCCGTCTTCCCTACTGGGCGCGAACCGTTGGGGTCGAGGCTCGGAAGTGTTATTCGTCAAGGCTCCGCCACGGGGTTTCCACTGCCCCCCGCTCACTGCAGGTGATTTCCTCAAGTACTTCTCTCCGTCATCGCTTTTGGCAATTTGAAAAATCAAATTATGTTCGCATATTACTCCACCCGCCGCCAAATGTCAAGCAAAACTTTTGCTTTTCCCCCTGAATTATTTTTTGCCCAGCAGCGAAAAAATC
The DNA here is from genome assembly GCA_944386965.1 of uncultured Oscillospiraceae bacterium. Next base: position 21,512 of record CALXDE010000002.1, on the reverse strand, counting down.
TGGCGGCAACCTGTCGAACCACATTGCCTCTGCCGGAACGCGGCCCGCCGGGCCGGTCCGCCCGGAACTGGAACGCCGGCCGAGGAGAGTCCTCCGCCTCTTCCGGAGCTTCTGTCCAGGCAGCAAAAGCTGTGGATGTTTGCCCCGTTCTGACAGGCCGCGAAAGCCCGCCTGCCGCGTTTGCGGCAGGCGGGCTTTTTGTCGATGGGCGTATTATTTGGCGTATTCCACCACTTTGGTTTCCCGCAGCACGTGGACCTTGATCTGCCCGGGGTACTCCAGCTCGTCCTCGATGCGCTTGGCCAGCTCCCGGGCCAGAATGACCATCTGGTCTTCGCTGACCTGCTCGGGCTTGACCATGACCCGGACCTCCCGGCCGGCCTGGATGGCGTAGGACTTCTCCACACCGGGGTAGGTCCCGGTGATTTCCTCCAGCTTTTCCAGGCGCTTGATATAGTTCTCCAGGTTCTCTCTCCGGGCGCCGGGCCGGGCGGCGGAGATGGCGTCGGCCGCCTGCACCAGACAGGCCACCAGAGTCTTGCACTCCACATCGCCGTGGTGGGCCTGAATGGCGTGGAGGATGTCCTCCTTCTCCTTGTACTTGCGGCAGAACTCAATACCCAGATTCACATGGGTGCCCTCGAACTCGTGGTCCAGGGCCTTGCCGATGTCGTGGAGCAGGCCGGCCCGCTTGGCGGCATTCACATCGGCGCCCAGCTCCGCGGCCATCATGCCGGCGATATGGCTGACCTCGATGGAGTGCTGCAACACGTTCTGTCCGTAGCTGGTGCGGTAATGGAGCCGTCCCAGCATCTTCTGCACCTCCGGATGGAGGCCCCGGACACCTGTCTCAAACGCGGCGCGCTCGCCCTCGCTCTTGATGATGGCGTCCACCTCCCGGCGGGCCTTCTCCACCATCTCCTCGATGTGGGTGGGGTGGATGCGCCCGTCGGCGATGAGCTTCTCCAGGGCCAGGCGGGCAACCTCCCGCCGGACCGGCTCGAAGCAGGAGACGGTAATGGCCTCCGGCGTGTCGTCGATAATGAGGTCCACGCCGGTAAGCGTCTCAATGGTGCGGATGTTGCGGCCCTCCCGACCGATGATGCGGCCCTTCATCTCGTCATTGGGCAGGGGTACCACACTGACGGTGATTTCGGCCACATGGTCCGCGGCGCAGCGCTGGATGGCGGTGGCCACGATCTCCTTGGCCCGCTGGTCGGCCTCCTCCTTGGCCCGGGCCTCGATCTCCTTGATCTTCAGGGCCGTCTCGTGGGTGACTTCCGTCTCCACCTGGGCAATCAGGTAGTTCTTGGCCTCCTCGGCGGTGAAACCGGAGATCCGCTCCAGCATCTCGGTCTGGCTGCGCTTGATGACCTTGATCTCTTCCTCCTCCCGCTCCAGATCCGCGTGCTTCTGGGCGAGAGCCTCTTCCTTCTTCTCGATGTTGTCCGTTTTGCGGTCCAGCGTCTCCTCTTTCTGCTGCAGACGCCGTTCCTGCTTTTGCAGGTCCGCCTTCTGCGCCTTCACTTCCTTCTCATACTCGCTGCGGTTACGCAGAATCTCTTCCTTCGCTTCCACCAGGGCTTCGCGCTTTTTGCTCTCCGAGCTCTTGATAGCCTCATTGATGATGCGGCGGGCTTCTTCTTCCGCGCTGGAAATTTCCTTTTCAGAAACCTTTTTCCGATAGCTGATGCCGAGAAGGAAGCAGACCACGCCGACCACCACCACCGCGACAAGCGCCGCAATGATGTAGACGATGGGCAAATCCATGCTCTGTCCTCCTATTCTCTTGTTTCGACGAGCGACTGTATCGTCATGGGGATTTTGGATAAAAAAGCGGCAAATACCCCTACTATCTGCCGGCAAGAATCCACTACTTATAATACTCGGTCCACCTCCCCCTTGTCAAGTAAAAATATGCGCCCCATGCAGAATATTCTCCCGTCTCCGCCCGCCGCGCCCGGAGAAGCCGCCTCGATTTTGCAGTTAGACCTGCCCGATGTTCCCATAAACAAGAAGGACCCGCCTGTCTTGGAACAGGCGGGTCCTCGGCTTGAAAGACGGTGATTACATCTTCAGAACGATCTTCATGACAGTCTGCGCGTTGTCATCAATATACTTGAACGCGTCGCAGACCTGGGAGAAGGGGAACTCCTTGGTCACAACGTGCTCAATATTGACGCGGCCCTCGTGCAGCATGGCGATGGCATCCTGGAACTCCTCCCGGACGTACATCATGTGGCCGATCATCTCGATCTCCTGGCGCTGGATAATGGGCAGCTCCAGGTTCATCTCGGCCTTGTAGTTGCCGGTGACAATGATCTTGCTGCTGGGGCGGGCGGCCTCCAGAATGGACATGAAGGAACCGCGGGTGGCGGCGGCATCGATGATGACGTCAGCCTTCTGCACGCCGAAGTGGTCGATGATGGCCTGCTTCAGGGACAGCTCGGAGGTGTTCACCGCCAGGTCCAGGCCGCTCTTGCGGGCCAGCTCCAGCTTGGGATCGAACACATCGGTGATCATCACGTTGGCCGCGCCCAGGGCCTTGGCGGCCTGGGCGGTCAGGTTGCCGATGGTGCCGGCGCCCACAACCACCACGTTCTTGCCGGTGACGTCGCCGGCGCGCTTGACAGAACCCACGCCCACGGCCAGGGGCTCCACCAGGGCCATGCGCTCATCCTTCATCCCGTCGGGGCAGTGATGCAGGTACTTGGGCTCCACAGCGAAGTACTCGCAGGCCATGCCGTCCTTATGGACGCCCATGACCTTCAGATGCTCGCAGACATTGAAGCGGCCGATCTGGCAGGGATAGCACTCGCCGCAGTACACCTGGGGCTCCACGGTGACCAGATCGCCGACCTTGTAATCCTTGACATTGGCGCCCACCTCTGCCACAGAGGCGCCCACCTCGTGGCCGAAGACCACAGGGAAGGTCATATACTTGTGCAGGCCGTGGTACATCTGCATATCGCTGGCGCAGATGCCCACCGCGTGAACCTTCAGCAGCACCTGATCGTCGTTGATAACAGGCTTCTCGACTTCCTCCAGGTTAATGGTATAGGGCGCAACCAAATTTGCTCTCAGCATAGTATTTTCCTCTTTCCCAAAATTCGTAATTCCGCACGGAGCCGTTGGAATCCTCCAACGGCTCCGCGCAGAACTGGTGCTCAGCAGGTTTTACTTCTTGGCAATGGTTTCCTTGACCTTGGCAGCGATGGCGTTGGCATCGAGGCCATACTTGGCCTGGAGCTTGGCATAGGGGCCGCACTCGGCGTGGCAGTCGTTCACGCCCACAAAGCCCATGGGCACCACAGCGTCAGCCTCGCACAGAGCCTCGGCCACAGCGCCGCCCAGACCGCCGATGATGTTGTGCTCCTCGGCGGAGATGATGGCGCCAGTCTCCTTGGCGCACTGGAGGATCAGCTCCTTATCCAGGGGCTTGATGCAGAACATATCCACCACGCGGACATTGATGCCCTCCTTGGCCAGCTGCTCGGCGGCGGCCAGGGCATTGCCCACCATCAGGCCGCAGGCGATGATGGTGGCATCCTTGCCGTCCCGGATGATCTTGCCCTTACCCTCCTCGAACTTGTCGTCGGCGGAGTAGATGTCGGGGAACACGTCACGGGACATGCGCAGATACATGGGGGAGGGATCGTCGATGGCGTTCTTGATCAGCCAATCGGTCATGGTGGCGTCGCTGGCCACGAAGACCTTGAAATTGGGCAGAGCGCGCATGATGGCCAGATCCTCGATGGAGTGGTGGCTGGGGCCGTCGAACGCGTCGGACAGGCCGCCGTAAGCGCCCACATACTTGACAGGAATCTCACCGTAGGAGCCCAGAGCCCGGGCGGTGATCAGGCCGATGGAGGTCAGGAACACGGCGAAGGTGTTCACAAAGGGGATCTTGCCGGAGGCGGCCATACCAGCGGCCATGGCGCACATATTGGCCTCGGCAATGCCGACATTGAAGAAACGCTCGGGGGCAACAGCCTTAAAGGTGGCGCTCTTGGTAGAGCTGGACACGTCGGCGTCCAAAACGACTACGCGCTTGTCATCCTTGCCGTATTTGGCCAGCGCCTCGCCGTATACATCACGAATAGCCTTAGACATTATTTCGCACCTCCCAGTTCTTCCATCGCCTTGGCGAAGTCCTCATCGCCGATGGCCTTGCCGTGCCAGGTATTCTTGCCTTCCATGAAGGAGACGCCCTTGCCCTTAACGGTGTGGGCCAGCACAATGGTGGGCTTACCCTTGACGGTCTTGGCCTCCTCAAAGGCGTTGTAGAGGGCCTCTACGCAGTGACCGTCGCACTCGATGCAGTGGAAGCCGAAGCTCTCGAACTTGGCCTTGATATCGCCCATGGGCATGATATCCTCGGCGGTGCCGTCCAGCTGCACGCCGTTCCAGTCCAGAACCGCGCACAGGTTATCCACCTTGAACTTGCTGGCGGACATGCAGGCCTCCCAAACGGTGCCCTCGTTGATCTCGCCGTCGCCCAGCACCGCGTAGACGCGGGTGGGAGCGTTGTCCAGCTTGGCAGCCAGCGCCATGCCCACGGCGGTGGACAGGCCGATGCCCAGAGGGCCGGTGGACATGTCGACGCCCGGGGTATCCTTCATGCAGGGGTGGCCCTGGAGACGAGTCTCAAAGTCACGCAGGGTGCTCATCTCCTCCACGGGGAAGAAGCCCTTCTCCGCCAGGACGCGGTAGAGCATGGGAGCGGCGTGGCCCTTGCACAGCACCAGGCGGTCGCGGTCAGCCTTCTGCGGGTCCTTGGGGTCCACATTCATCTGAGCGAAGTACAGCGTGGTGAGGATCTCGCACACAGACAGGGAGCCGCCGGGGTGGCCGGTCTGCTTGGCATGCAGAGTGGTCAGCACGTCGATGCGGAACTGATGGCACATCTGCTCCAATTTCTGTTTCAATTCAGCGTTCATCGTATTCCCTCCAAATTACTTGTTGACAACGTTGACAGGACTGCCGGCCAAGAAGGACTTGACGTTGTCGGCAGTGATGTCCATGATGCGCTGACGGCTCTCCTTGGGAGCCCAGGAGATGTGGGGGGTGATGATGCAGTTCTTGGCCTTCAGCAGGGGGTTGTCCGCCTTGATGGGCTCGGTGTACACCACATCCAGACCGGCGGCGCCCAGCTTGCCGCTGTTCAGGGCGTCGGCCACGTCCTGCTCGTTGATGAGCTGGCCGCGGGCGTTGTTGATGAGGATGGCGCCATCCTTCATCTTGGCGATGGTGTCCTTGTTGATCAGGCCGGTGTTCTCCGGGGTCAGGTTGCAGTGCAGGGAAACCACGTCAGCCTTGGACAGCAGGGTGTCCAGATCCACATACTCGGCGATGGCCTTGCCGGAGTCATTGGGATACAGGTCATAAGCCAGAACGTTCATGCCCAGGGCCTTGGCGATGCGGCCCTCAGCCTGGCCGATGCGGCCGAAGCCGATGATACCGATGGTCTTGCCCTCCAGCTCGATGAGGGGGTAATCCCAATAGCACCAATCCACATTGTTGGCCCAGTTGCCGTCGTGGACGGACTTGCTGTGGTGGCCGATGTGGTGGCAGATCTCCAGCAGCAGAGCGATGGAGAACTGGCTGACGGAGGCGGTGCCGTAGGTGGGCACGTTCATCACGGGGATGCCCTTCTCCTTGGCGTAGTTGTAGTCCACCACGTTGTAACCGGTGGCCAGAACGGCGATTGCCTTCAGGTTGGGGCACTTGTCGATGGTTTCCTTGGAGATGGGGGTCTTGTTCATCACCACGATCTCCGCGTCACCGATCCGCTCAGCGATAATGGGAGCCTCCACATAGGAGGTACGGTCATACACGGTGACCTCACCCAGAGCCTCCAGAGGAGCCCAGCTCAGATCGCCGGGGTTCTCGGTGTAACCATCCAAAACAACAATCTTCATGTCAATCAATCCTTTCTTTATGATTTCCTGATATGCGTGGTATTGCGGCGCGGGGTCAGCGGGGGATTAGTCCTCCAGAAGCGCCCAGGCGCGGTTGAGCACCCGCTTGGTGTTGGCCAGGACGATGTCCTCATCCTCACCGGGACGCAGGGTGACCTCCATGGACAGGACATAGGGCTTCTCGGCGTCGAAGAATCCCTCCTGCTTGAGCACGCGCAGGTAGTCCAGCAGCTCGGGGGTGTCGTTGGCGCTGTCGGGATAGCCCATGCGGGGGTGCAGATCGCCGTAACCGTCGAAGCCCTTCTTCACCACGGCGTTGCCAAAGTGGAAGTGGGTGATATAGGGACGCAGGGTGCGGATCACGAACTGGCTGGTTTCATAGGTGGTGGGGAAGTGGCTCAGGTCCACCAGCAGGCCGAAGTTGCTGTGGCTGGTGCGCATATCGGCGGCGAACTTGGCGGCGTAAGGAGCGGGACCGATGAGAGCAGCCTTGTCCATGTCGAAGTCAAAGACCTCCAGCTCCACGTTCATGCCCTTGGTAGCGGCATAATCGCACAGGTTGCGGGTGGTCTTGAGCAGCTGGGCATAGGCCTCGTCCTTGGTGGCCTCTTCCCACTTGCCGGCCAGGAAGGCGATTCCCTTGGCGCCCAGGTACTCGGCCTCGTCGATGGCCTCCATCAGCGTCGCCTCAGCCTTCTTGCGGTCCTCCTCGTTGATGGCATTGGGGTTGAGCTTGGGACCGAGCAGGCGGGGCTGGGCGCCGTAGCACACCTTCAGGTGGCTCTGGTCCAGCAGGGCCTTGGCCTCGGCGTTCTTCTCGCCATAGCCCTTGAGCTCGATGGCATCAAAGAAATCGTCGCGGCAGATGGCCTTCAAAGACTCCATGGGATCGCGATTGGGGTAGCTCATCCACTGGATGGTGCCCACTTGGAAATACTTATGAATGCTGTCTTTCATGTTCGCTCCTCCTTTGAAATTTCAACTATCGAAACGCTATTTTACTTTGCGACTCTATCTTACATCTTCTATTCCAGCCCGTCAAGAGCGGAACCCCACGGGATTGAAAATTTAACAAATTGCCCAAATGAGGCTCCCCGCTTTCGTGTAGAATGCGCAGTCCGAAAAGAGAATGTGCCGCCAGCCGCGTCCTGCGGCCCGCGGCAATCCGTGTGGCGCTGGTCTGAGAAATTCCCCTACTGTCCCGCACCTCCCGCCGGTCGGGACCGGCGGGAGGTGCGAAGGGAATGACTCAGTCCTCTTTGAAGGGGTAGAGAATGAACTTGCCGCCTTCCTTGTTGCGGAACTTCTCGAACGCGGCCTCCCACTCCTCCATGGGCATCCGCACATCGGCCAGAGGCTCCACCTTCACCTTGCCCTGGCTGAGCAGCGTCAGGGCCTGCTCCCAGTTGGCCTTGCGGGAGCCCAGGGAACCGGAGACGTGGGGCTCCTTGTAGTTGAGGGCCTCGATATAGAAGGGCACCTCGGGCTTGCCCATGCCGATCTGGGTGAAGTAGCCCCGCCGCTTGAGCAGCTTCAGAGCGGAGTTGGTGCCGAAGTGGCTGCCGGAGCACTCCAGCGCCACATCCACGCCGTTGCCCTTGGTGAGCTTCTCCACCAGCTCGTCCAGGCTCTCCTCCTGGATGTTGCAGATGTAGTCCGCGCCCAGCTCCTTGGCCAGGGCCAGACGCTCCTTATCCACGTTGGTACCGGAAACGATTACGGTAGCGCCGTGGGCCTTCACCACCTGCATGGTCATCAGGCCGATGGGGCCCGGGCCGGAAACCAGAACGATATCGGTGGGGGAGATCTTGGTCAGGTCGAACACAGCGTGGCACACGCAGGCCAGAGGCTCGGTCATGGCCGCGGCAATGTCGGAAACCCCCTCGGGGATCAGGTGGACACGGCCGGCGGGCACCACAGTGTAGTTGGTAAAGATACCGTTGTACCAATAGCCAAGGGTTCTGCGCTCGGGGCACAGGTTATACCAACCCTCGCGGCAGGCCTCGCACTTGCCGCAGTAGGAGAAAGCAGTCTCGGACACGACGCGCTGGCCGACCTCAAAGCCCTCGACGCCCTCGCCCAGCTCCGTGATGACGCCGGAGAACTCGTGGCCAACGGTAACCGGAGGACGAACGGGGATGGCGATGTCGCTGTTATAGATGTGCAGGTCACTGCCGCAGATACCGGCGGCCACCACCTTGATCTTGATTTGACCAGGGCCGGGGGTCGGCTCGGGAACTTCCCGAATTTCCATATTGCCCGGTTCTGCGGCATACTTAACAATTGCTTTCATAAATAACAACTCCCTTCATATTTTAGACGGACTTCCCTGCCTGTCCGCCTTGAACAACCCACCGGCATGCAAAGCAAACGCCGCGAGCCGCACAAGCAGTCCGCGGCGTCCCTCGACATACATTCAGTGGATACGCTCTCTGGAATCTGGCAACCCGCCGGGCAAGCCCAGACCCCGCAGAGGCGGTCCTCCCCTTCCCCGCGGGCGCGGATTGTGGCTGTTTTGTGTACTGCCGCCTGTGGAACGGTCCGAATCAGCCGGAAAACCACGGCAAAAATGCACAGAAAACAGCCGTTGGTTATAGTGTAATTTTACTATGATGAACAGAAAACGTCAACTGCATTTTGTCCGCCTGTCTTACTTTTGTCATTCTCCACGGAATTGCAGGCCAAACTTTGGCAAAATGCACAGTAGCCTTTGCGTCCAGGGTGTGCCCCGGGCGGCCTCCGCCGCCCCAGCCGAGCCCCTCCCGCTCACTCTGGATTTCCGCCCGGATGTCCGCATTTTTCCTTGCGAAATCGGCCCGGCTGTAGCATAATACAGTTTAACAGATTCACAGAAACCCCACAGGGAAAGGAGCTTCTCCCATGTATAAAAAGCGGGCCCGCCAACTCAACGCCCAATTGCTCCGGCAGCTGTCCACCAAATCCGCCGCCTCCCTCCTGCGCCGGGACCGGGCCGCCATAACGGCGCTCCTCGCCGAGCAGGAGTATCCCCGGCGTCTGGAGGAGCTGCTCAGCACCGACTCCCGGCTCACCTGCGCCGCCGTTCTGGAGCAGTGCCGGGACACACTGGACCTGCTGGCCCCGGCGCCGGAGGAGGGCTGGCTCTCCGGCGCCTACCGGTACGCCTGCGCAGCCATGTTTCCCAGCGAGGAGAACGAGGCGCTGCGCCGGACCTGCGCGCCGGGCGCCTTCTTTTTTCTCACGCTGCTGCAGGTGCTCTTTGACGATGAGCGCACCCGCTTCCCGACAGACCCCCTGCTGGATATCGCGCTGCTGCCGGAGGAGGCTCTGGAGGGCAGCCACTACCGGGACTGCTACCTCCGCTTCGCCCGGGCCTACCGCCGGGAATTTGTCTATGAGATGATGCGTCTTGGTCTGGAGGCCACTCCCTTCCGCACCCTGGAACACATCGCCGGGGTCCACTTCGTGGCCATGTCCGCCGCCCGGGACCTCTATCGGGCGGGGTTCCCCGTGGACCTGGCCCTGGTATCCGGCAGCTCCATCGGCCACGATATCGGCAAATTTGGCTGCCGCCCCGGGGAGCGGGTGCCCTACCTCCACTACTACTACACCGACCAGTGGTTCCGGCGCCACCGCATCCCCCACATCGGCCACATCGCCGCCAACCACTCCGTGTGGGATCTGGAGCTGGAGAACCTGTCGGTGGAGTCCCTGCTGCTGATCTATGCGGACTTCCGCTCCAAGCAGGAGCGAGGCCCCGACGGACGGGAGATCACCCACCTCTACACGCTGGAGGAGGCTTTTGACGTGATCCTCTCCAAGCTGGACAACGTGGATCAGGCCAAGCGCACCCGCTACCAGTTCGTCTACGCCAAGCTCCAGGATTTCGAGAACTACATGATCTCCCGGGGTGTGGACGTGACGCTCCAGGGGCGCGTCCTCGCCCCTGTCCGCCAGCCGGACGTGGCCCTGATGGACGCCCCCCAGGTCATCACCGCCATGAAACTGGCGGGCGTGGGGCACAACCTGCGCCTGATGCACCGCCTCAGCGACCAGCGCAGCTTCGCCGCCATTATGGAGGAGGCCCGGGGGGAAACCAACTGGATGCGTCTGCGGGCGTATCTCAGCATCTTCTCCACCTACTCCGTCTATCTCAACACCGCCCAGAAGGAGCAGATGCTCACCTTTCTTTACGACCAGCTCATGCACAAGGAGGGCGACATCCGCCGCCAGGCGGCGGAGCTGATGGGGGATATCCTGGCCCGGTTCCACGCCGGATACACCAAGGAGGTCCCCGCCCACCACGTCCCCGACCCCCGGGAGCAAACCGCCCTGGGGCTGGCGGAGGGATATCTGCACAGAATCCTCTACCCCGATCACAAGCTTCTGCCCCAGCACAAGCGCTGGATCAACTACACCCTCAAGCGGGTCATCGCCACCCTGGTGGACCACAGCCAGGGTGCGGAGCAGCGGGCCTTTCTGGAGCTTTGCCTGGGGCTCTACGCCGCGCCGGAGCGGCTGGACGACACCAGCGCCTTTACCCTGCTGGACACCGCCACCTCCCTGCCGCTGCGCCTGTGCACGCCGGAGCAGCGGCAGGTGCTGGCGCATTTTGCCGCCGTCCTCTCCCGCCGCCGGGCCTTAATGGTCCGCACCGCCGCCCTGGACGTGCTGGAGTTCCTGCTGCCCCAGGCGGCGGATGCCGCTCCCCTGATGGAGGCCGTCTCCGCCCTGCCCGTCCGGGACAGCGCCAGTCTCGCCCTCATGCGCGAACGACTTCTCCTGCGCTGGCGGGGACTCCCGGAGGAGGACGCGGTGGGCTCCCTGGAGGATGAGGACATCTCCGAAATCTTCCTGGAAAATCTGAAGGCCGCCACCCCCTGGATCATCAAAAAGGCCAACATCCGCATCCTCACCGCCTTTGCCCGCCTGGACCGCGGCTACCACCTGCTCCATATCGCCACCCACCTCTCCAACCTTCTGATGGTCAGCGAGCAGGTCACCGTCCGCCGCGCCGCGGGCAAGGCCCTGCTGGAGCTGGTGCCGCTTTTGAGCCACGACCAGCGCAACGAGGTTTCCGTGGAGCTGACCCGGGGACTGGAGCTGGGGCAGCAGGAGTTCTCCAAGTACATTCCCGCCTATCTGGGCCGGTTCTATCTCTATCTGCCTCCCGAGCAGCTGGAGGAGAGTCTCCACGACCTGCAGGGCGCGCTGGCCAGCTCCAACAGCCGCCTGGCCGCGGCGGTGCTGGATACGGTGGGCGTCCTTTATGAGCACTACGAGCCCTACCGCCAGCGCTTCCCGGAGCCGGACGAGGTGTTCCGCGCCCGCCGGGAGCGGCTGCTGGGCATGCTCACAAAGGGACTGTCCGCCCCCAGCAGCAGCGTGCGCCAGGAGGCGCTGCGGGTGCTGGGGGACAGCGTGTTCGGCTCCGAGGTCCTCAGCGGTCACGAGAAGCGCCGGGCCTTCTCCCTGGCCGCCCAGAAGATCCTCTTCCTCATGCGGGAGGACGGCAGCGGCGACCTGACCTTCTATTACCGCGCCGCCGCCCTGAGCCGCATCTACCGCTTTATCAAGGAGCAGGAGCTGACCCACGGCGGCTTCCATTTCCAGACCGGCGGAAAAATCGCCTTCTTCCCCGGCACCTTCGATCCCTTTACCCGCAGCCACAAGGGCATCGTCACAGCGATCCGGGACCTGGGGTTCGAGGTGATGCTGGCCATTGACGAGTTCAGCTGGTCCAAAAAGACCCAGCCCCACCGCATCCGCCGCCGCATCGCCTCCATCTCCACCGCCGACCTCTTCCATGTCCACATCTTCCCGGAGGATTTTCCGGTGAATATCGCCAACCCCGAAAATCTCCGCCGCCTGCGCCAGACCTTCCCCGGCAGGGAGGTCTATATCGTGGTGGGCAGCGATGTGGTGGCCAACGCCTCCTCCTACCGCGCCGCACCCCAGGCCGACTCCATCCACACCTTCCCCCATATTGTCTTCCGCCGCGCCGCCGACGGGAGTCCCGGCAGCCGCGCCGACTACTCCGCCATCACCGCCCGGGTGGTGGAGCTCTCCCTGCCCACCCATCTGGAGGACATCTCCTCCACCCGTATCCGGGAGGCGGTGGACCTGAACCGGGACATCTCCAATCTGGTGGACTCGGTGGCCCAGGAGTATATCTATCACCACAACCTCTACCTGCGCGAGCCTCAGAACAAGCCCGTCTTCCAGGCGGAAAACCTGTCGTTCCAGATCCAGCCCGGCATGAACGAGGGGTTGGCCAATTACCTGCGCCAGCACCTCGCCGGCGGCCGGGACCTCCTCTCCGGAGAGCTGCTGCGCTGGATGGAGCGGCAGGGGGATATGATCCTCACCCTCCAGCGGGCCAGAAAGTCCGCGGTGCTGGGGTTCGTGGCCATGCAGTGCCTGGACGCCAGGGGGCTTTTCCGCCGCCTGGGCAGCGCCAGCCTCTCCGACTATATCCGTCAGAACGCCGGGGGCCGCATCCTGGCCATCTCCTGCATCTGCGTTCCCCGGGGGCCCAGACAGCACGACATCTGTCAGCTGCTGCTCACCGAGGCTCTGACCTATGCCCTGCGCCGGGAGCACACCTACGCCTTCTACGCCGCCCCGGACGGGGGCGGCTGCCCCGACTATGTCCGGGACGCTCTGACGCTCCAGGGGTTCCTCCCCGTGGAGATGGACGGGCGGGAGGTCCTGGCAGTGGATATGCGCAACCCCATCGTTCTCACCAAGAACATGGATACGGTGGTCAAGCCTCCCCTTCTGGAAAACCCCCGGGTCCAGGCCGCCCTCGCCGCCGCCCACCGGCGGCTCCAGCAGACCCTCACCGGCTTCTATCCGGGCAACCTGGTGCTCCCCCTGTCCACGGAGATCCTCCACCACCGGCTGGTGGAGAAGATCACCGCCTGCAACAGCGTCCCCCTTACGCCCACGGTGCCCCGGACGCTGGGAGAAAACCTCTGCGTCCCCTTCGGCAAAATCCTGCGGGGGGTGGTCATCCCCAACACCGTTACCAAGGCGCTCCACACCGACAAGGTCTATGAGCCGGATCTGTCCTTCTTCTCTATCGACACCTTCCCCGGCTACGCCTCCCTGGAGAACCAGGCCAAGACCATCCGCGCCTTCAACCGGCCGGTGATCCTGGTGGACGACATGCTCCACGACGGCAAGCGCATCTCCCGCATCGCCCCCCTCCTCCAGCAGGAACACGTCCCCATCCGCCAGGTGCTGGTGGGATATCTCACGGGCATGGGCCGGGATATCATGGCCCAGACCGGCATTCCCGTGGACAGCGTCTACGACCTGCCCAACCTGCGCATGAAGTTCACCGAGTCCACCCTCTACCCCTTTATCGGCGGCGACACCGTCCGCCGGGAGGCGCCCCTGGCCGGCGGACTGCGCCCCTCGGTGACCCGCATCCTGCCCTACGCCGCGCCGGACTACACCGAGGACTGCGCCGACGGCTCCACCTACAGTCTGTCCCTGTGCTGCCTCAACAACGCCCGGGACATTCTGCTGACCCTGGAGTCGGAATACCGGGCTCTCTACGCCCGCAACCTGACCCTCAACCGCCTCAGCGAGGCGGTACTCCTGCCCATGTGTCCGGACAAGGGGGTCTGCATGACCTACGACTTGAACCGGGTGGCCTCCAGCTACCTGGAAAACGACATCGAGATGCTCCTGCGGATGAAGAGCTCCGTCCGCATCGTCATCTGACCCTTCTATCGGGAGGTGCCCTATGCGCTACTACACAGACGGGGAGCACATCTTCTGCTCCCACCTAGAGAGTCTCCCCTTCCGCACGCTCTCCGCCCTTCCGGAGGGGCAGGCGGTTGCCTTCCTCTTCCAGCGGCCGCCGCTCCAGGGACGGGACGCCTTTGCCGTGTCCCACCCCCGTCTCCTCACAGACCGGGAGGACGCGGAGGTCCTGACAGACCGCTATCCGGCGCCCCAGGTGGACGCCGCCCTCGCCGCCGCCATTTCCGCCAGCCGGGTTTCCGCCGTGAATCTCAGCCATCCCAACTGGCGGGAGCTCCTCTCTCCCCCCCTGCCGGCGGGGAAAAAGCGGGTGCACCTGCTGGCCCTGGGAGACGTGGGCAGCACCCTTCTGACGGGGCTGCGGCTTCTGGGCGGGGAGGAGATCGCCTCCATCGGCATCTGCGATGTGCGCCCCGGTTTCGCCCGGCGCTGGACGTTTGAGATGAACCAGATCGCCCTTCCCTGGGACTATGACGCCATGCCGCCGGTGGAGGCGGTGGAACCGGAGGGGCTGTTCGACTGCGACGTGTTCCTCTTCTGCGCCTCCCGGTTTGTACCGGACACGGCGGTGAAAACCGGGGACGTGCGCATGGCCCAGTATGCGCTCAACCGGGAGCTGGTGTCTCTCTACGCCCGCCAGGCCCGCAAGGCGCGCTTCCGCGGACTCTTCTGCGTGGTCAGCGACCCGGTGGACCCTCTGTGCCGCTGCGCCCTGCTGGAGAGCAACCGGGACGAGAGGGGAGAAGTGGATTTTCAGGGCCTCTCCACCCGACAGGTTCGGGGCTTCGGCCTGGGGGTCATGAACGCCCGGGCCGCCTACTACGCCCGGCAGGATGACCGGTTTTCCGCCTTCCTCACCGAGGGGCGGACCTTCGGCCCCCACGGGGAGGACCTGGTGGTGGCCAATTCCATCGCCCGCTATGACGATGTCCTCTCCCGGGAGCTGACGGAGAAGGTCGTCCACGCCAATCTGGAGCTGCGCGCTCTGGGCTTCAAGCCCTATGTGGCCCCGGCTCTCAGCAGCGGGGCGCTGAGCCTGCTGCTCCTGCTGCGGGGTGCGTGGCACTGCTCGTCGGTGTATCTGGGCGGCGTCTTCATGGGCTGCAAAAACCGCCTGACCGGCGCGGGCGTCGAAGTCGAACAGCTGCCCCTGCCGGAGGCCCTGCTCTCCCGCATCCGGGAGACTGCCGACAAGCTCCGGGCCATTCCCTGAATCCATTTTTTTCTTGAGGGAGGCATCGCCCATGTCCATCACCGTGATCCTGCCGGAAAACAGCTGCAGCGCCGCCCTTCGCGCCCAGCTGGAGAGCGCCCTGGAGGGCATCCCTCACACCTTTGCCGGCGATGCGGAGCATCTCACTTCCCGCCGCCTGCTCTTTGCCGTCGCCCTGGACGAGTGCGGCGGCAACGAGGGGGCCTACCGGGTCCTCTGCCGCCTGCGGAGAAGTCCGCGGCTGCTGGAGGGCTGCACCGCCGCCCTGGTGGTGACGGGCCAGGGGGAATTTTACACCAAGGCCACGGCCCGCACCCTGGCGCTCTCGGCCAACCTGGCCGGCTGCGCCTTCATCGGCCGTCCCCTGGTGGAGGCCACCGGCTCCCTTCAGAATTTCCGCACCCAGGCGCAGCTCTCCGGCACCGATGAGGCCGCCGCCTGTGCCGCGGCTCTCCGGGACCTGGCGCAGCGGCTGGAGCGCCACACCGCCCTGCCCCCCATCCGGCGCGTGGCGGCCCTCCACGCCTCCTCCCGCGCCACCTCCAACACCCTGGCCCTGTGGGACCTGGTGCGGCGGAACCTTTCGGGCGTGGAAATCCAGGAGTTCGGCCTGCGCAACGGCGCGGTGATGGACTGCATCGGGTGCAGCTACTCCGCCTGCCTCCACTACGGGGAACACAGCGGCTGCTTCTACGGCGGGGTCATGACCGAGGCGGTGTTTCCCGCCATTCTCTCCTGCGACGCGCTGGTGATGCTCTGCGCCAACTACAACGATGCCCTCTCCGCCAACCTCACCGCCTGCGTCAACCGCCTCACCGCCCTCTACCGCCGCACCCGGTTCTACGACAAGCGGGTCTACGGCCTGGTGGTGTCCGGTTACTCCGGCGGCGACCTGGTGGCCCAGCAGCTGATCTCATCGCTGAACATGAACAAGAGCTTCTATCTCCCGCCCCGCTTCTGCCTTCTGGAGACTGCCAACGACGCCGGGAGTCTGGTGAAGCTTCCGGGGGTGGAACAGCGGGCGGCGGACTTTGCCCGGCAAATGATGCATGCTTGAAAAGGAGGTGCGCCATGCGCGTCCGACACATGACCTCCGGCGACGACAAGCGCTCCATCAGCTTCCTTTACGAGGAGAGCTGGCGCTCCGCTTACCGGGGCATCCTCCCCCAGGACTATCTGGACCGCATCCCGCCGGGGCGGTGGGTTCCCTATCTGGAGCAGTCCTGGCGAAACGTCCTGGTCCTGGAGGACGCGCGGCGGCTCATCGGCGTCGCCAGCTTCGCGCCCTCCCGCGACCCCGCTCTGCCGGAATACGGCGAGGTGGTTTCCCTCTACCTGCTGCCCGACTGTCGGGGCAGGGGGTACGGCCGTCTGCTGCTGGAGGCCGCCGCGGGAGAGCTGTCGGCCCTCGGGTACCAGGATCTCTTTCTCTGGGTCCTGGCCGAAAATCTGCCGGCCAGGCGGTTTTATGAAAAAGCGGGCTTCCTCCCCACTCAGATCTGGCAGGAGGACACCATCGGCGAAACGCTCGTCCGGGAGATGCAGTACCGGCGCCGCTCGACCCCGGAATAACCCCGCAGCCATGCAAAAGAGCCCCTGTATCCCGTGGGATACAGGGGCTCTTTTCCGCGATTCACCGCATCAGCAGGGCCATAACCGCCTTCTGGGCGTGGAGGCGGTTTTCCGCCTCGTCGAAAATCTCCTGGGCGTGGGCCTCAAAGACCGCCTCCGTGATCTCCTCTCCCCGGTGGGCCGGCAGGCAGTGCTGCACCATGCAGTCGCCGCGGGCCACAGAGAGCAGCGCCTCATTCACCTGGTAGCCCGCAAAGTCATGCCGCCGCTGAGCGGCCTCCCCCTCCATTCCCATGGAGGCCCACACATCGGTAAAGATCACGTCCGCGTCCCTCGCGGCTGCCACAGGGTCGTCTGTCAGCTCAAATCCGGCATCCGTGACGGTTCTGGCGAAGGCGAGCACGTCGCCGTGGGGGCGGTGGTCCGCCGGACAGGCCGCGGACACATCCATGCCGCACTTGAGCCCCCCGACGATGAGGGAGTTGGCCATGTTGTTGCCATCTCCGATGTAGCAGAGCTTGAGCCCTTCCAGCTTGGCCTTGTACTCCCGGACGGTCATCAGGTCCGCCAACACCTGGCAGGGGTGGGCGAAATCCGTCAGCCCGTTGATCACCGGGACAGAGCCGTATCGGGCCAGGTCCTCCGCCTCCCGCTGGTCAAAGGTGCGGATCATCACGCCGTCACAGTAGCGGCTGAGGACCCGGGCGGTGTCCTGTACCGGCTCGCCCCGGCCGATCTGACTGGCCGCGTTGGAGAGGAACAGGGCGTGCCCTCCCAGCTGAAACATCCCCACCTCGAAGGACACCCGGGTCCGGGTGGAGTTTTTGGAGAAGATCATAGCCAGCGTCTTCCCCTTGAGCAGTTCGTGGGGGATGGAGTGCTTCTGGTCGTACTTGAGCTGGTCGGCCAGGTCCAAAATCTCGTGGATCTCCTCCCGGCTCAGGTCCAGCAGCTTGAGCAGGTGTCTGTGATTCATCGCCCGTCCCCCTTTTTTACCGCATGACCTTCTCCATGACGGCAAGGCCCTGGTCCATCTCCTCCCTTGTGATCACCAGCGGCGGCAGCAGGCGCAGCGTGTCGCCGCCGGCAGTCAGGCACAGCAGGCCCTCGGCCATCAGCCTATCCTTCATCTGCGTGTGAGTCATTCCCTGAATGCCCACGCCGATCATCAGGCCCATGCCCCGGACACCGGTGACATAGGGGCTGTTCAACGCGGCGATGCGCTCCCGCAGATACTGCCCCTTCTCCGCCACCTCCTCCAGGAAGGCCTCCGTCATGGTGTCCAGCACCACATTGGCCGCCGCCGCGGCCATGGGGTTGCCGCCGAAGGTGGAGCCGTGGGTGCCCAGCCCCAGAACGCCCCGGCACTTCTCATTGGCCAGGAAGCCGCCGAAGGGCAGGCCGGAGGCGATGCCCTTGGCAAAGGACACCACGTCCGGCTGCACGCCGAACTGCTGGAAGGCAAAGAGGCTCCCGGTGCGGCCGATGCCGGTCTGCACCTCGTCGATGAGGAGCAGCCAGTCCCGCTCCGCGCACAGCGCCGCCACCGCCTGGACGAACCCCTTGTCCAGGGGATTGACTCCACCCTCGCCCTGAATGAGTTCCAGCATCACGCCGCACACATCGTCGCCCCCCTGGGCCTTGACGCTGTCGATGTCATTGGCGTCGGCATAGCGGAACCCCTCGGTGAAGGGGAAGAAAAACTCGTGGAAGTGGTCCTGACCGGTGGCCTTCAGGGTGGTGATGGTGCGGCCGTGGAAGGAGTTCGTCAGGGTGATGATGGTGGAACGGCCCTGGCCGTATTTGTCAAAGGAGTACTTCCGGGCCAGCTTGATCATGCCCTCGTTGGCCTCGGCGCCGGAGTTTCCGAAGAATACGCCGGCCATACCGCTGCCCTTTACCAGCTTCTCCGCCGCCTTCACATAGGGCTCGGTGTAAAAGAGGTTGGAGATGTGCCCCACCTTCATGGCCTGGTCATAGATGGCCCTGGCCCAGGCCTCGTTGGCGTAGCCCAGGGAGCACACGCCGATGCCGGAGGTAAAGTCAATGTACTGCTTCCCCTCCGTATCCCAGAGGGTGGCGCCCTTTCCGTGGTCGATGGCCACCGGATTGCGCCCGTAGGTATGCAGGACGTACTGCTCGTCCAGAGCCTTGATCTCAGCAAAATTCATCGTCGCACTTCCTTTCCGCGCTTTCATAAACACACTGATTCCAAGAGGTTCTCTCCCCACGGCCTCCGCCGCGAACATCACCAGATCATCGTGCCGATGCCCGCCTGGCTCAGCACCTCGATGAGGATGGAGTGGGGGATGCGCCCGTCCAGAATATGGGTGCGCTGAACGCCGCTGCGCACCGCCTCCACGCAGCAGTCCACCTTGGGGATCATGCCGCCGGAGATGACGCCCTCCTTCACCAGCACCGGCACCTCAGACACCCGGACCTGGGAGATAAGGGTGCTCTCATCGCTTCGGTCCCGCAGCAGGCCCCGCACATCCGTCAGGAGGATCAGCTTCTCCGCCCCCATGGCCACCGCGATCTTCGCCGCGGCGGTGTCGGCGTTGATGTTGTAGCTGGTTTCCGCGTCCACCCCCTGGGCCACGGTGGAGATGACGGGGATAAACCCGTCGGCGATCACATCGGTGATCGGCTTGGGGTCCACGGAAACCACCTCCCCCACCAGCCCGTAATCCACGCCGTCCTCCATGCGGCGCCGGGCCTTCATCATGCCTCCGTCCAGGCCGCACAGGCCCACCGCGCTGCCGCCGGAGCGGTTGAGTGTGGCCACCAGATCCTTGTTCACCTTGCCGCAGAGCACCATCTGCACGATGTCCATGGTTTCCTGGTCCGTATATCGCAGGCCGTTGACGAATTTACTCTCCTTGCCGGTCTTTTTCAGCATGGCGCTGATCTCCGGCCCGCCGCCATGGACCACCACCACGTTGATGCCCACCAGCTTGAGCAGGATGATATCGCTGATCACTGCCCGGCGCAGCTCCTCGGAGATCATGGCGTTGCCGCCGTATTTGACCACGATGGTCTTCTGGTAGAGCGCCTGGATATAGGGCAGGGCCTCCACCAGCACCTGGGCCCGGTCAGAATAGGAAAATTCCATGGCACACCTCACTGTCTTCTCATCTGTCCGCCTTCCTGCCGCAGCGGGAGAGAAATGATTTCATCTGATGTTTCTGACGACACGCGCGTCAGAAACATACGTTGACCCAGCCGCCTTGGGCGCACACTGGCGGTGGGGGTTGCTCAGGGGGGAGCCTGCCCCCCTTGATTTTAGGTTCTGTAGTCCCCGTTGATCTTGATATAGTCGTAGGTGATGTCGCAGCCCCAGCAGGTACACTTGCCGCCGCCCTCACCCATGCGCACGTTGATCTCCACCTCGTCCTCCGTCAGGATCTTCTTGGCCAGGTCCTCATCAAACGGGAGGCCCCGGCCCTGCTCACACACGGCGATATCCCCGGCAGAGGAGGCAAAGTGGACGTCCACCTTGTCCGGATCAAAGGTTTCCCCGGAGTAGCCCATGGCGCACAGCACCCGGCCCCAGTTGGCGTCGCAGCCGAAGACAGCCGCCTTGGTGAGGGTGGAGGAGATCACGCTCTTGGCGATGGTTTCGGCGCTCTCGTCGCTGGCCGCGCCCTCCACAGTACAGGTGATGAGGTGCTTGGCCCCCTCCCCGTCTTTGGCCATCATCCGGGCCAGCCTGGTGCACAGGACCTTCAGCGCCTCCACAAAGGCGGCGTAGTCGGCGTTTTCCCCGGTGATCTCCGGATTTCCCGCCAGGCCGTTGGCCAGGACGATGCAGGTGTCGTTGGTGGAGGTGTCCCCGTCCACACTGATGCGGTTGAAACTGACCTTCACCGTCTCCAGCAGGGCCTGATGGATCATCTCCGGGGAGATGGCGCAGTCGGTGGTGATAAAGCAGAGCATGGTGCCCATGTTGGGGTGGATCATGCCGCTGCCCTTGGCGATGCCGCCCATGCGGACCGTCTTTCCCCCCACTGTCGTCTCCACAGCCACCTCTTTCTTCCCCGTGTCGGTGGTCATAATGGCGTGGGCCGCCGCGTCGCTGGCCGCCTCGCTCCCCTCCAGCATGCGGTAGAGCGCGGGAACACCGCTTTCGATCACGTCCACCTTCAACGTCTGGCCGATGACGCCCGTGGAGGCCACCAGCACGTCCCCGCTGTCACATCCGACAGCCCTGGCCGCCGCGTCGCACATCCGCTTCGCGTTCTCCTCCCCCTTCGGGGCGCAGGCGTTGGCGTTGCCGCTGTTGCAGAGGATGGCCCGGGCCCTTCCGTCCGAGAGATGGTCCCGGCTCACCAGCACCGGCGCCGCCTTCACCACATTGGTGGTAAACACCCCGGCCGCCGCGCACATGACGTCAGACACGATCAGGGCCACATCTTTTTTATTCACATTGTGGGTCTTGACCCCCACGTGGATTCCGGCAGCCCGGAACCCCTTGGCGGCACACACGCCGCCGGCAATCTCCTTCATGGTTTCACTCCATTCCGTCCAAGGGCGCTCCATCACAGCAGGCCCTTTGTCTCGTCCAGTCCAAGCATAAGATTCATGTTCTGCACCGCCGCGCCGCTGGCGCCTTTGCCCAGGTTGTCGAACAGAGCGGTGACGGTGCACTGACGGTCGTTGCCCGCCACGATGATACACAGGTCGTTGCGCCCGGCCTTGGTATTGCCGTAGAACTTGGAGCCGGGGTCGATGCCGCCCTCCGGGTCGGCGGGGTCGCCGGCCGCATAGACCAGGCGTTTGCCGTCATACGTCCCGTAGTAGTCCGCGTAAGCCCGCCACACCTGGTGGAGGGTGGACACGCCCCGCAGCTGCTCCATATGCAGGGGGACCGTGGTGGCCATGCCCTTGTAGTAGTCGTCCACAATGGGACTGAACACAGGCGGCTTCTCAAGCCCGCAGACGGCCTGCATCTCCCGCAGATGCTTGTGGTTCTGGGTGACGCCGTAGATGGCCGGACTGGACAGATTTTCCGCCCTTTCCGGGCTCTCGTACTGGGCGATCATCTTCTTCCC
>CALXDE010000001.1 GCA_944386965.1 uncultured Oscillospiraceae bacterium | reverse complement strand
ATAGGTGGGTAGACCGTTGTCAAGGAGAAACCCGAGCAGATTGTAGCTGTAATGTCCGGTAGCCTCAAGCCCTACTTTTATTTTGTCCTGTGGTCCGGTACAATCTTGGATTCGCTGCAACAGGCAGCTAAACCCATCCATTGTATTGGGGATAGTGAACACATCCACCAGGACTTCACCATCCGAACTGAGAATGAAGCAATCATGCTTATCCTTTGAGACATCAATACCAACAGAAACTAGCATAGAAAACCCTCCAGCGGTTAGATTTGTGATGCTGCATCCACAGTGCACCTTACTTTTGTAGCCTTGTTCCACATAAACCGCCTGGCGGTATTTAACTGATTAACAAAATTGTAAGGGGCTGTGGTTGGAACCTTTCTTGAACCATCTTGTGGTAGGGGGATTTCACCGATCCACAGCATCTCTTACAGTGTAGCACAGCCCTTGGAGAGGGGCTCAAATAACTACTACTCTATAATACAAGGAAGGATTTGCTTGAACGTCATCATCGTCGGCGAGGGCAAGGTGGGCTTTACCCTGGCTGAGCACCTCTCTCAGGAGGACCACGACGTCACGGTGATTGATACCGACGAGGCGGCTTTGCGCCGGGCCTCGGAGACGCTGGATGTCATGTGTGTCAAAGGGAACGGGGCGTCGATTTCCACGCTGGCCGAGGCGGGGGTGGCCGGGGCGGATGTCTTCATCGCGGTCACGGATCTGGACGAGGTGAACATGGTCTGCTGCCTGATTGCCAAGCGCCTGGGGGCAAAGTATACCATCGCCCGGGTGCGCAATGTGGAGTACGCCTCGGATCTGGAGCCGCTGAAGCGGGAGCTGGGTATTGATCTGGTGATCAACCCGGAAAACGCCACCGCTCTGGAGATCTCCCAGCTGCTTCGCTTTCCAACGGCCGCCAACCTGGAGACGTTTTATCGGGGCCGGGTGGAGATGATCAGCTTCCGGGTCCGTCCGGAGGATTTCCTGGTGGGGCAGCCGCTTTCCGCCCAGCGGCGGAAGCTCCAGGAGCTGCCCCTGCTCTTCTGCGCCGCGGAGCGGACAGACGGCGAGGTCCTGATCCCGGACGGAAACTTTGTTCCCCAGGCCGGGGACCGGCTCTATCTCATTGGCCAGTCGGACGGCCTGTCCGCGTTCTTCCGGCTGCTGGGCCGGTATACCCAGAAGAGCCGCAGCGTGCTTATCATCGGCGGCGGCCGCGTCACCTACTATCTGGCGACCATGCTGGAGAAGCTGGGGACAAAGGTGAAAATCATTGAGCAGGACATGGCCCGGTGCCGCCAGCTCAGCGAGACGCTGCCCAAGGCCGCTGTCATCTGCGGCGACGGCACGGATCACGAGCTGCTGGAGGAGGAGAATGTGACGGCCTATGACGCCTTTGTGGCCCTCACGGATCGGGACGAGGACAACCTCATCATCTCCCTCTACGCCATGCAGCAGGGGATCGCCAAGGTCGTGGCCAAGTCCAACCGGCAGAACTACACCGGGATCGCCCGGGCCGCCGGACTGGACAGCGTCATCTCCCCCAAGCTCATCACTGCCGGGCAGATCCTGCAGGTGGTGCGGGGGATGCAGAATTCCAAGGGCAGCGTGATGAACGCGCTCTACAAGATTGCCGGCGGCAATGCCGAGGCCATGGAATTTCTGGTCAACGAGACGACCCGGCACCAGGGGGTTCCCCTGCGGGAGCTGCAATTGAAGCGGGGTATCCTCATCGCCGTGATCATCCACCAGGGCCGTGTCATCATCCCGGACGGCTCCTCGGTGATTTCCGCCGGCGACACGGTGATCCTGGTTTCCCGGAACCACGGTATTCTGGATATCAACGATATCTATGAGGAGTCCCGGCTGGAGCGGGGAGGCGGACAATGAACTTTAAGCTGGTGTTTCGGGTGGCCGGCAAGACCCTCCTGGTGGAGGCCTTCGCCCTGCTGCTGCCCCTGGCGGTGTGCCTGCTCTATGGCGAGGACCCCGCCCCCTTTCTCTACACCCTTCCCCTCATGCTCCTGGCGGGGGGCGGGATGTCTCTGCTGAAAAGCGACGACCACATCTTCCCGCGGGAGGGCTTCTTTGCCGTGGCCCTGACCTGGCTGCTGGTAGCGGCCTTTGGGGCGCTGCCCTTCTATTTCTGCGGCTATTTTCCCGCCTACATCGACTGTTTCTTTGAGGCAGTCTCCGGCTTCACCACCACCGGCGCCTCCATTCTGACCGCCGTGGAGCCCCTGCCCAAGGGCATCCTCTTCTGGCGCTCCTTCATGCACTGGCTGGGGGGAATGGGGGTCCTGGCGCTGGCCATTGTCCTGCTGCCCGGCATGGGCGGGCGGACACTGCAGCTGGTGAAGGCGGAGAGCCCCGGCCCGGTGGTCAGCAAGCTGGTGCCCAAGTCCAGGCAGTCCTCCAAGATCCTCTACACCATCTACTTCGGCATGACCGTCATTGAGATCCTGGTGCTGCGGCTGGTGGGGATGCCCTGGTACGACAGCTTTGTCAACTCCTTCGCCATCGCCGGCACCGGCGGCTTCTCCGTTCGGAACCTCTCCATCGGAGCCTACGGAAGCCCCGCCATCGAGATCGCGTGCACGGTGTTCATGCTGCTGTTCTCCGTCAACTTCGCCCTCTATTTCCTGGTCCTGTGCGGCAAGGTAAAGCAGGCCCTGCGCAGCGACGAGATGCGCTTTTTCCTGATCGTGGTGGTGGGCAGCACGGTGCTGATCGCCATTGACATCCTCCCCATGTATGCCCCGGGGGACGCGGTGCGCCACGCGGCCTTTCAGGTCAGCACCATCATTTCCACCACCGGCTTTTCCAGCACAGATTTCAACCAGTGGCCGGAGTTTTCCCGCTTTGTGCTGATCCTGCTGATGTTCATCGGCGCCTGTGCCGGGTCCACCGGCGGGGCCATCAAGTGCTCCCGGATATTGCTGCTGCTGCGCTCCATCCGCCGGGAGATCCGTCAGGTGATCCACCCCCGGGAGGTCCACGTCGTCAAGCTGGATGGACAGGTGGTGGATGAGGATACCCTGCACTCGGTCCACATTTTCATTGCCGCCTATATGCTGATCACGCTGCTGGCGGTGCTGCTGGTATCTCTGGACAACTTCTCCCTTGGGACAAACTTCAGCGCCGTGGTTTCCTGCATCGGCAATGTGGGGCCCGGTCTGGAGGATGTGGGTCCCATGGGGAATTACGCCGCCTACTCCGGCTTTTCCAAGTTTGTCCTCTCCATGTGCATGATTATCGGCCGGCTGGAGGTCCTGCCCGTGATGGTGCTCTTCAGCGCCAATGCCTGGAAGCGGTCCTGAGCGGGGCGGAAGATCGACGGGGGCGGAGACGCCCAGAGCGGCAAAATGGCCAACTCCGCAGACGGAGTTGGCCATTTTTTTCTTGAGACGGTCCTGGGGGGACCCGGGCCCTCGCCGATTATGGCGCGCCCAGGGACTCCAGCCGCTCCTGAATATCGTCAGCCAGGTCCTCCAGGTCCTCGTGCCGGTCGCCCCACGCGTCGTATTCCTCGCTCTCCATGTCCTCCGGCTCCGCCTCGTCCAGCTGGGCGATCTGCGCCCGGACCGCCTCCAGATACTCCAGCAGCTGCGGACGGTCCATGCGCTCCAGGTCCCACTGGGAAAAGCCGCCGAAAGAAATGATTTCCGCCACAGGTATCCCTCCTCTCCGATTGACCTGAAAACGCGGGCATCCCCCCGCGGATTCCGCCGGTGTATGCGTATGCCGAAGGGACGTCATCCCTCCAGGCCGATGGCCTCCTCCACCGGCAGGGACAGCACCACGCCGTGGGCCGCTGTCCGCAGGCCGCAGGCGTCGCAGATGGCTGACATAATGGCGGACTTCTTCGCCTTGGGGGCTACAATCATGACAAACTCCTGCCCCTCCTGCACGGAGAGCCCCAGCTGCTGCCGCAGCCGCTCCGTATTCCGGCGCCGGCCCTTGAGCACCGTGCCGCCCTTGGCGCCGGCGGAACGGGCGGCATCCACCACATCGTCGCTGAAGCCGCTGGCCACCGAGGCCCAGATCACCACATACTCTGATTTTTCCTCCATATGAGATACCTCTTCTCGCGTAGTTTCCCGGACCGGGTGCCGGGCCTCCTCCTGGCTGCCCAGGAGGTGCAGGACCGGGGACTGAAGGCCGGTCACCGGGATGGTGATAGCAATGCCGCGGCCCCTCTGATGGACCGAGAGACGGCGCTGGACCTGGGCGAAGATCTCCGGGGTGCTCTCCCTGGGCACAATGCCGATGGTGAGCTGCCGGGTGGTGCCGCTGAGGCCGAAGATGTCCAGCATTTCCGACGGCGCGGTCCCCTTCCCCCGGCACTGGTAGAGCAGCGGAAGACGCAGATTGTCCAGCAGTTCCTCCAGCCGTTTTTCATCCTCCGCCCGGGTGACCAGCACCAGAAAACGAAGGGAGGCGCGGGCTTCTTCTTGCGGTGCGCGCATCATGTCGATTCCTCCTCCATATCCACCACAGTGTCCTCCGGAAGCGCCGTGGAAGGCGCCGCCTGGCTGCGGCGGGCGTAGACCAGGCCCATGATTTGAATGGCAATCAGCGGGGCCATGGACACCATCGCCACGATGCCGAAGGCGTCGGTCACCACGTTGCCCCCCACCGCGCCGCAGGCTCCCATGGCCAAGGGCAGCAGAAACGTGGAGGTCATGGGGC